>CACYBV010000189.1 GCA_902772745.1 uncultured Eubacteriales bacterium | reverse complement strand
GCAGTTGTAGATCTGAATGTAGGGCTGGATGTCATAATTATTCTCGTCACTGTAGACAATGAGTTCAGGCATATGCGCCGAAAGGCCGGGAATCAGGCCCTGTTCACGGATCATTTCCGTATAGTCCGGGAGACGGACGAGCTGGTGCAGGTTTTTGTTCACAAGCTGCTCTGCGCAGTAATGATGGATCAGGCAGATTTTTGCGCCGAGAGCTTTTGATCCCTCAAAGACTTTGCGCGCCTCCGCACGGGCCTCTCTCGTGTCGTCCATATTCATCTGGGGCGTGTCGATGAGGATCATGCCTTTTCCGAGCTTGTCCTCGGTCTCGCGGACTGCCTGTACAAGTACCGGAAGCTGCTGGAAAGGCGCCATAATCGTATCAACGCCGTAGCTCATGAAGGTTTCCAGCATCGGAACGATCGTCGCAGTTGTCGAATGTCTTTTGGTGATCATCCTGTCCGCCGAAACCGAACGGTGCGACCAGCCTCCGATCCAGTTCGTGCCGATGATCATTCTCGAGAGGGACAGACCCTCTACTTCTGTCCTTGGAAACAATTCCATTTTCAGTCCTCCTGTGGTGTGATATTGTTGTATCATTTCAGGCAGGCGCTTGAGACCGGATAATCCTCCTGCCTGATTTCATTCTGTCCCTTCGTATTTTTCAAGTTTCCAGAAGCGGCCTCTCCGGCCGATGTAGTATTCATCGTTCCAGAGTCCGAGTTCGTAGCTGAGCATGTCCGGGCTGGTGGCATCGAATATCGCAAGCTCGAGATCCGGGTCCGGACCGTTTTTCCAGGTGGCAATACGGAGCATCACCTTGAAGTCTTCAGGAAGTTCCTTAAGATACAGGTCGTGCCGGAATGTCGCTTCATACATTCCGCCCGGAAGCTTGATCAGCCGATCCGGCCATTTGTTTTCGGGTTCATCCGCGGATTCGGACGGGCTGTCCTCCGGTTCGGAGTTCTCTTCCGAAGCCCCGGACGGACTTTCCGTATCCGTTTCCTCAGCTTCCGTTCCGGATTCTTCCACCGTTTCGCCGGCGGATTCTTCCGTACTCTCAGTCTCATCTTCCGGAGCTCTTCCCGGTTCCAGGATCGTATCTTCAAAGATCTCTCCGTCGTAAACGACCGCGCGCCAATGTGCCATTGTCGCCGGCAGATCTAACGCGAGATTTTCGTTTTCATAATGATACATTCCGTCGTAGGGAATGCGCTGCTGTACGAATTCCCATTTGACAAGAGTCGGAAGTTCCAAAAGAATCTCCGCGAGATCCCTTCGGGTGATATTATGCGTAATGTACGGAAGAATTGCTTTGGCAGCGGCTGCAAGATCTCCGATGCCGCCGTTTCTCGCTTTCTTTACGATCGCCATGAGGACGTTTCGCTGGCGCTGGGTACGGCCGAAGTCATAGCCGCCGGATGAGCGGTCACGGGCGTGGCGGAGCGCAAGCCTTCCGTCAAGATGCACCATCTGGTCTTCGTCCATGTGGAATTTCATGAATTCCGCTTCCTCAACCGTAATGTACAGATCCACGCCGCCCAGAGCATCGATCACGGCCTTCATCCCCTCAAAATCAATCATCGCGAAGTTGTCGATTTCGAAGCCGAAATACTGCTCCAGCGTATCCACAAGGAGTGTTGGGCCGCCGATCGCACAGGCGCTGTTCAGCTTCCTCGTGCCGCTGCCCGGGATCTCAGCCTGCGTATCGCGCATCAGGGTTGTCAGGAAAATCTTATGCAGGTCATAATTGATGGAGCATACGATCATCGAATCCGAATTTCCGACCCCGTTATAACCGATATCGATGCCGATCAGAAGCACATTGTAAACGCCGGTCCGGTTGATTGAAGGCTCCTCTGCCGGTTCTTCTTCCTCCTGTTCCGCTGCCGTTGTTTCCGTTGTCGTCTCGCTCGTTCCAAGAAGCGAATAATTGACGCCTTCTTTGATCTCCTCCGTCGTCCTGGTCTCGTCTCCCTCCTCGGTCGGCCGGGCTGTCGGGATGTAGGTTTCTCCCTCTGCAATATAATTGGACTGATTATAGAAGTAATTGAAAACACAGAAAGCCGCAATGACGCCGGTGACGATCAGGGACACCAGGACGATGCCGGTGACGATCAGCGCCGTGACCAGTTTTTTCCGTTTCTTTTTCGGTTTTTCCTGGGTGTTCTTAGGCTCGTCATCGATTTCCAGGACGGGAAGTTCCGATTTTTCCCGGTTTTTCACGGTATCCAAAGACTCCTTCACGGTTTCTTCCGTGATTTCCATCACATCGGAATCCTCCAGGGAAAAGGAACCCTGCGCGTTTTCGGAAATCTGCCGGGAAAGTCCGGTATCGGATTCAGCCTCCGGGATTTTCTGCTCAAACAGGTTCTCGGCCGGCAGGATTTCTTTTTCCGCTTCCGAGACCACCTGTTTTTCCGCATTTTCCGCGCGTTTCTGTGCTTCTTCCTCTCTCTTTTTTACCGCCTCTTCCGCCCGTCTTTTCGATTCCTCAAGTCTCCGGCGATTTCTCATCTCCGCCAGTTCCTGCTGGCGTTTCTGCGTATTTTCGCGCAGGAGGCCGCGCCGGCCAGCATGATCCCGCTTTCCGGCTTTTTTCGGCGTACTGTCCTTTTCAGGCACCGCGCCAATGCTGTTTTCCGGAAGGACATCCGGCTTCTTCCCGGCGTCCTTTTCGTTTTCTTCCATAAGTTCCTCTTTCGGTTCTCAGCCCCAGCAAAAAGTGAAATTCAGGATATCTTTCAGTTCTCCCATGAGTCCGAGCATGCGAAAAGCCGACAGATCATGGGAAATATACCGAAGCGAACGCTTTGCCGCACTGGACAGCACCTGGATGTCAACCGCTTTTGCTTTGTGGCCGATCGTGCTCACGAGGTCCCGGATTCTCCTCTGGAGTTCCTCGCCCCGGTACTGCTCCCTGCAGGAAACAATATAGGAAACCGTATCCCTGCCCCGAAGATACCGGCCGTCGATTTCCACCCCTCCGATCTCATCGACAATCACCGAAACGCCTTCTCTTGAGAGGAAAGCGCGGTTGTCCGCGCGCTTTCCCATGCCTGAAAGGGCAGCTTCCCTGTCTGTATACGGATATAAACGGACGGTCTTTTCATCATAATGCACATCGATCACAATCATCCCGTCCGGTTCCGATTTCTTATCTGTTCCCGTCGAAAACAGAACGCACCAGGGCGCTTTTTTTCTCGCCATAAACCGCCTCAGATATTGATCCTGTCAAGATGCCAGATCTCGTCGACATACTGCTGGACGGTACGGTCGGACGAGAACTTCCCGCAGCGGCAGACCTGGATCATCGCCATCCGGGACCACTTTTCGCGGTCCTTGTAGCACTCGTTCAGGCGCATGCAGGCTTCGTGGTAGGACATGAAGTCCTTGAGGATAAAGTAAACGTCCGCCTGATGGCTGTAATCACCGAGCAGGCTGTTGTAAAGCTCGCGGAAAAGTTCCGGGTTTTCCGGCGAATAACTGCCGTTGATGAGCTGCACGAGAACATCCCGAAGCTCCGCGTTGTTTTCGATATAATCCGCCGGGCGGTAGCCGCCTTCGCGCTCGTAGCGGATGACTTCGTCCGACGACATGCCGAAGACGAATGCGTTCTCCATGCCGACCTTTTCGACGATCTCGACGTTTGCGCCGTCCATTGTACCCAGAGTCGGGGCGCCGTTCAGCATGAATTTCATGTTGCCGGTACCGGAGGCTTCGCGGGAAGCCGTCGAAATCTGCTCGGAAACGTCCGCCGCGGCGAAGATGATTTCAGCATTAGAGACCTTGTAGTCCTCGATGAAGACGACTTTAATCTTTCCGTTGATGGATTCGTCATTGTTTACGACCTCCGCGACGGAATTAATCAGCTTGATCGTAAGCTTTGCGCGGACATAGCCCGCTGCCGCCTTCGCGCCGAATATATAAGTATGGGGATAGAAGTTCTCCGCAAACTCCGGATCGCTCTTCAGCTTGTTGTACAGGTACATGATGTGCAGGATGTTCATGAGCTGCCGCTTGTACTCATGAAGCCTTTTAACCTGCACGTCGAAAATCGACTCGGGATCAACCTCAATGCCGTTGTGCTTCAGGATATAGTCCGCGAGGCGCACCTTGTTGCGGTACTTGATCTCCATGAATTCCTCGCGGGCTTCCGGATTGTCGAGGTATTCCTCGAGCTTTTCCATTTCGTTAAGGTTTGTTGCCCAGCCGCCGCCGATCTTGTCGGTGACCCAGTCCGCGAGAAGCGGATTGCCGTGCTTTAAGAACCTCCTCTGGGTGATTCCGTTCGTGAAGTTGTGGAATTTCTCCGGCCAGAGCTCGTAGAAATCCCGGAGTTCGCGTTCCTTCAGGATCTGCGTATGCAGTTCCGCGACACCGTTGACGGAGAAGGATCCGACAATCGCAAGATAGGCCATCCGGACCTTTCCGTTGTGCAGGATCGCCATGCGGTCCACTTTGGACTCGTCGCCCGGATATTTTTCCCTGAGCATCGTCACAAAGCGGCGGTTGATCTCGTCGATGATCGCATAAACTCTGGGAAGGAGCCGCTCGAAGAGGTCAATCGGCCATTTCTCCAGGGCTTCCGACATAATGGTGTGGTTTGTATAGGCGCAGCAGCTCGTGACGATCTCCCAGGCGTCGTCCCATTCGTATTTCTCGACGTCCATGAGAAGCCGCATCAGCTCGGCGACCGTCATCGAAGGATGCGTGTCGTTCATCTGGAAGACCACTTTGTCCTTGAAGCCTTCAAGAGAGCCGTTGTGGGTTTCCTTGTACTTGCGGATCGCGGTCTGCAATGAGGCCGAAATGAAGAAATACTGCTGCTTTAAGCGGAGTTCCTTGCCGGCGTAGTGGTTGTCGTTCGGGTACAGGACTTCGACGATGTTTTTTGCAAGGTTTTCCTGCTCGATCGCCTTGGCGTAGTCGCCGCGGTCAAAAGAGTCGAGGTTGAAGGTGTTGATCGGTTCCGCGTCCCAGATCCGGAGCGTATTGACGACGCCGGACTTGTAGCCGACGATCGGCATGTCATAGGGAACCGCCAGAACCGAATTATAGTCCACAAGGTCAAAGTGTTCGCGGCCTTTTTCGTCTACCGAATAGGACATCCGGCCGCCGAACTTGACTTCACAGGCGTACTCAGGGCGGCGGATCTCAAAGGGATTGCCGTTCTTGAGCCAGTTATCCGGAACTTCCTTCTGGTAGCCGTCCTGGATCTTCTGCGCGAACATGCCGTATCTGTAGCGGATACCGCAGCCGTAGGCGCCGTAGCCGAGGGTTGCGAGAGAGTCGAGGAAGCAGGCCGCAAGCCGCCCGAGACCTCCGTTTCCTAATGCGGCGTCCGGCTCCTTGTCCTCGATCGCATTCAGGTCGAAGCCGAGCTCCGAGAGCGCGTCCCTGACAACCTTTTCCTCGCTGATCGAGATCAGCATGTTCCCGAGGGCGCGGCCCATCAGGAATTCCATTGAC
Organism: uncultured Eubacteriales bacterium; assembly: GCA_902772745.1. Taxonomy (GTDB): domain Bacteria; phylum Bacillota; class Clostridia; order Lachnospirales; family Lachnospiraceae; genus UBA1267. The sequence goes on along the minus strand of CACYBV010000189.1, from coordinate 2,647 downwards.
ATATAGTACAGGATCTTGATGTCCTGTTTCTCATAAGCCTTGTGTGTCGCGATCCAGTCGTCGATGATCTCGTCCTTGATCGTGAGCGCGACCGCCTGGAACATCTGCTCCGTGGAGATCTCCTCAATGTTTTTCCGGAACAGAAGCTTCGCGTTTTCCCGGACCTGTGTCTTGAATACTTCCTTGTTGAATCTCTTTATCTTCATAAGCCTCCTAAACTTTTATCCAATCACTTCGACGCCGATGCGGCACTTTTCTCCGTTGATATCCCAGTCCTTCACAAAGCCGAATTCTCCCGGGAGAACTGCCTCTCCGAGCGTATCGCCCATAATCTCTCCCGCGTTTTCACGGAAAATCTTCTCGATCTTTTCCGTTCCGGAATACGCGATCCGGATGTGGTCGGTCACGTTGAAATCCGCTTCCTTCCGCATGGTCTGGATCTTGGAGATCAGCTCACGGACATAGCCTTCCGTAATCAGTTCCTCCGTGAGGTTCGTATCCAGGACGACCGTCACGTCCCCGTTGTTTTCGGTCACATAGCCCGGCTTCTCGGTCATTTCAATGAGAAGGTCCTCTTCTCCGAGCACGGCTTCCGCCCCATCGAAATCAAACTTCAGAGCGCCGGATGCCTTCAGTTCGTCCATCGCCGCATTGCCGTCCAGTTCCGTCAGCGCCGTGCGGATCTTTCCGAGAAGCTTTCCGTACCTGGGACCGACGGTCCGAAGCTGCGGCTTGAACAGATAGGTCGTAAATTCCCTGACATCGTCAGTGAAACGCACTTCCCTGACATTCAGTTCGTCCCGAATGATGTCGGAATAGAAACTCGAAAGCACAGAGGGTGCCTTCACAAACATCGTCTGAAGCGGCTGCCGGTTCTTGATCGCGGAAGCGTTCCTGGCGGCTCTTCCCATGACGACAAGCTTCAGCACCTCGTCCATATTGTCCTCAAGCTCCGGATCGATCAGCGCCTCGTCCGCCTCCGGATAGAAGCAGAGATGAATGCTCTCCTTCGCCTCCGGATCCACGGACCGCACGATGTTCTGATAAATCTCCTCGGTCATGAAGGGGATCATCGGAGCAGCTAGAAGGGACAGGTCGCGAAGACAGCTGAAAAGCGTCATATAGGCGTTCACTTTATCCTCTTCCATGCCCTTCGCCCAGAAGCGTTCGCGGCAGCGGCGGACATACCAGTTCGAAAGCTCATCGGTGAACTCCGCAAGGGCTCTTGCCGCCTCGAAAATCTTATAGGTTTCGAGGTCGCCGTCGACGGTCTTGATGAGCGAGTTCAGCTTCGACAGTACCCAGCGGTCCATGACCGGAAGGTTTTCGGGCTTCCAGCCCTGTTTCAGGTATTCCATCGGGTTGAACTGGTCGATTTCCGCATACAGCGCGTAGAAGGCGTAGGTGTTCCAGAGCGTGCTCATGAATTTCGAACGGCCTTCGATTACGGCGTCCTTAGAGAAGCGCTTCGGAAGCCACGGCGCGGAACTGTTGTAGAAATACCAGCGGATCGCGTCGGCGCCGTAAGTCGCCAGAGCCTCGAAAGGATCGACCGCATTGCCCTTGGATTTACTCATCTTCTGCCCGTTTTCGTCCGTGATGAGGCCGAGAACGACGACATTTTTATACGGAGACCGGTTAAAGAGAAGCGTTCCCTCCGCCATCAGCGAATGGAACCAGCCTCGCGTCTGGTCGACGGCCTCTGAGATGAAGTCCGCAGGATACTGCTGCCTGAAGAGTTCCTGGTTTTCAAAAGGATAATGGAACTGCGCAAAAGGCATCGCGCCCGAGTCGAACCAGCAGTCTATAACTTCCGGGACACGCTTCATCTTTCCGCCGCATTCGGGGCAGTTTAAAAGAATTCCGTCGATATAAGGCCGATGGAATTCCACGGTCTTTGCCTGCTCGTCTCCGCTCTTTTCAAAGAGCTCCGCCCGGGAACCGACGCACTCGCGGTGGCCGCATTCGCATTCCCAGATCGGGAGCGGCGTGCCCCAGTAGCGGTTTCTTGAGATCGCCCAGTCCTGGATGTTCTCGAGCCAGTTTCCGAAACGGCCTTTGCCGATCGAATCCGGCGTCCAGCCGACCGTATTGTTGTTTGCGATCAGCTCATCCCTGACCGCGGTTTCCCGGATGTACCAGGAATCGCGCGCATAGTAAATCAGCGGGGTGTCGCATCTCCAGCAATGCGGATATTCGTGCTCGAATTTCGGCGCTTCAAACAGAAGTCCGGCTTTTTCAAGGTCCTGCAGAATCACGGGATCGGCCTTCTTGACAAAAAGGCCCGCATAAGGGGTTTCCTTTGTCATCTCGCCTTTTCCGTCCACGAACTGCACAAAAGGCAGACCGTATTTTCTTCCGACATTCGCGTCGTCCTCACCGAAAGCCGGCGCGATATGGACGATTCCGGTGCCGTCCGTCATCGTGACGTAATTATCACAGGTAACATAGAAGCCTTTTTCCGGAAGCGTCGCCACATAGTCCCCGGTAAAGGAGAACAGGGGCTCGTACTCCATGTACTCAAGGTCTTTTCCGGTATAACTTTCAATGACCTCGGGATCCGCGTCGACATTTCTTCCGAGAATCACCTGTCCTACGAGAGCTTCCGCCATGATGTAGAAGCAGTCTTCGTCGTCCACATGGATTT
>CACYBV010000188.1 GCA_902772745.1 uncultured Eubacteriales bacterium | reverse complement strand
GGTTCCGACGGGGAAAGAAGTGGTTCCGAACTCGGTTGTATATAGTTCATCACCAGAAACCAGGTATTCGTCAGCCGTTGAAAGGTCAATAATGCCGGACTCATCCGTTTCAAACACCCAGTTCCGGAGCGGCGTTCCTGTTCCGGTCTGATTGTCATAGTATCGGACTGTATACTGTGCGCCTTTCAGGGAGGCGCTGCCCTGAGCATTCCATCGTGCCGGTTATGATTTCCCGGCACCCGCACCGGACGTTCGTCTTTCGGCGAATCCGGCGCTCAGTCATCGATTAAAAGAGAAAGATGAGATCCGTCGGCGAACCGGATCCTCCGCTTTACTTTACGGCGCCGCAGGAGTTGCACCGATATCCTGCTGTCCGTTCCTCGTCGTAAGCGGCGCTTACCAGCACCTGTTCATCATAAGCATCCCTGATCAGAATAAGTTCTGTTTCATAATGGCCGCTTTCGCTGTGATGAATCGTTTCAATCCCGGACACTTCCTGTATATTTTGAGTGTAGAACCCCAGATGACCGGTCTTTTCGCGATGAGCGGTATACTCGTCTTTGTTTCGCATCTTTGCACCGCACTGACTGCAGAACATATACATATATGATTCATAGGAATACACCGTTTCGTCCCAGGCCGTCTCGTCCGTCGTCCAGACTTCCCGTACTTCGTACTCCGCATCATGATGAATTGTCTCATAGACCTCGTCGTGATGAATGGCTTCCGTGATTTCAATCCATTCGTGTTCATGGACAGTCGAGGTTCCGGGCGTTTCCGTGGTTTCAGGTTTTTCTGTGGTCTCCGGCATCTTTGCGGCTTCTGTATTCTCGAAAGGTTCCGGCATCTCTGCTGCTTCTGCATCCTCCGAAGTCTCAAGCAGTTCTTCGGTTTCTGTATCCTCCGCAGGTTCCGCCGTCTCTTCGGTTTCTGTATTCTCCAAAGTCTCAGGCATCTCTGCGGTTTCAGCCTCAGGTGATGTTTCCGGTGTCTCTTCGGGCACGGCCGGCGCTGACATTCCTTCCGAAGCTCCCGCAGACTCAGGAGGAGCTGAAGTTTCCCCCGATACTCCTGCTGCCCCGGAAGGAGCTGCCGTTTCCTCCGTAATTTCTGTGGTTTCGAAGGGAGCTGATGTATTCGAAAACCTCACCGTTTCTGTGGCAGGAGTCATTTCAGAAGCGCTTTCTGTCTCCGAGACCTTTACACTCTGCAGGATTTCCGCACTCTCCGGGGCTTTCAGACTGCTGCTCTCAGTCCGGACCGCAGCCGTTTCAGAATCTTCTCTCCGCTCATCATTCACGGAAGCACCTTCCGAAAACGTGTCATATTCTGTATACACCGGTGCATCCGGAAGAGTTTCCGCGGCATCATCCGTGTTCCCTTCACCGTCATTTTGAATACGGATGTGCCCGGTCAGAAGCAGAACGCCGAAAAAAGCCAAGACGATCGCGGCAGCCACGGCAGCTGACAGCGCTTTCTTCCTTTTTGGTCTGTATTTTTTTCTGTCATGCATCGAGATCTCCCTTCCCGGTTTCGTTTCCGCAGCCTGTCCGCTCGTCATACATTCTTCTCACCTGAAGCGCGGCCGGGATCCCTGTCTTTTTCGCTTTTTGCTCCAGAATCCTTAAGTCCTTTTCCGTCAGACAGAGCGTCATTGCCATATAGCTCTCGGAACGGGTAAAGCCAAGTTTTTTTGCCGCCCGGATCACCGGGTACTGACCGGCCTTCTTTTCGCTGCGCTTCAGTGCAGCAATCCATGCCTTCCGTTCTTTTTTCTGAAACCGCTCTTCATACATCCGCCTCGTACAGAGGGGAACCGGATCCTTCCAGGATTCATACCGGTATGCCTCCAGGTTTCTCATGAGCGATTCCGGGCTGACCCGGAGCCGTTTCGCCATTTCGAGCTCCGTGTCTGTCAGTCTGCATATCTTCTTTGCCTTTTCATAAGAAGGACCGGTTTTCAATGTTCTTTCTCTCTTAACCTGTTCGATGACTTCGGGCCTGTCGGTCCTGCTTCCGTTGCAGAAGCGATCCTCCCTCGTGACCCGATCTTTCACCATACGGTCCGTCTGTATTCTCGGTCCGTATAGCTTCCCGTGTTCCCTGTAAACTATCGTAAGTACGACTTAGGCTGCCTTCCGCCATGCGGCTGCTTTCTCTTTTTTGGGGACTTTCGCGGAACAGGGCAGTTCTACTCATCCCGCCGCCGGAGGAAGCTTTCGCTTCCCGGAAGCATGGCTTGTATCGAGGCTTCGTCCGTTTCATCCGGTGCACCCGGATGTCACATTCTCGCCGTATCGTACCGACACCCGCATTACTGAAAGCCATGCATATAAATGTGTAGGCTTCGTTCATACGACTTTACCTGTTTTCATGACGTCCGTTTTCACGGATCATCCGTCAGGAGTTTCAGTGCGGCGGTTGCCCGCCGTTGTTTACAGAGTTCGAAAAGAATGATTCTTTCCGGCTTCGCTTATCAGAACAACTCTGTTTTCACAAAGCAACGCGTCTCCCTTCTGTTCCTCTTCCTTTGTCCGCTTTCCTCAGCAGAATGCCGATCGGATCGCTGTTCGCTGAATTTCTGATTTCAAACACGGCCGGGGTTCCAGCAGTATTGTCCGCTGTCACGACGACCTTCACAGGAGTTTCGTTTGCCGCCCAGCCTTTGTTCTGAACAGATTCCGGAACTTCCCTGACCCAGTATTCTCCGACCGTCATTTCGACGGTCTGCGTGATTCCGCTTCCGTCCGTTCCCAGAATAACCGGCCGCCCGAAAGCATCCAATGCCTCTTCATTGCAGGCCTGTGAGGTATATACCCGGAATTCTATGCCCTCCAGGCTGTAGCAGCGGTTTCCCTGCGTGATCTCCGGGTTTGCGGAAACTTTTCTGCCTTTCAGGAAGCCGTTGTTCAGGCGGTCCGTCGAGACCGCCACGCTCGCGGCGGAAGATGACGTAATCCCCGGCGCCGCAGTCACAGGATAGATGCCGTTCCCGTTCGGTCCGCCAGTCGTATCTGCAGAAATCGCGGCAGGCATAACACTGATTTCCCTGACATAGTATGTCGTTCCGATGGCAAGATCCGCGGGGAATATTTTCAGCGCACCAATACCTTCCATGATATCGTTCTGTGTGACCGTGACCGTTGAGATCGGCGCCGAAGCGCAGGAAGGATCCGCATACAGGCCGTATTCCGCCCTGATCAGGGGAACCCTGTCCCCTTCGGTGTATTTCTTGATCACGCCGGCTTGACCGGGAACCGGACTGTCGCTCGGCCTGTAAATCTGGAATTCGCCGGGGCTGATGGTTTCACTGAGGACCGCATCGCTCGTATCAAAATTGCTGGCCGGAGGATTATAGTACTCCTTAACGTAATAAACCGTACCGTCCTCATCCGCTGAAAGCTCGATAATTTCGGACTCGCCGGCCGCATTCAGGGTGACGATCGCAGGCTCATCCGTCCCGAATTTTTCCGCAGTCACCGTACAGTCCGGATCCGTGAAAAATGCATATTGGATTCCTTCCAGGCTGTAGCTCCCGTTTCCGTCCGACAGGGCCGGATCGGAGGATGTTTTGATGATTTTCGCGTGTCCGGACTGAACAACAGTGAGAATCAAAAGCTGTCCTCCGAAAGCTCCCGGCTGTGCAATGTCTCCGGTCTCGCCCTGGGAAACTTCCGTTACTGTATAGGGTTCGCTTGCGCCGTATCCGATGCCGATCAGAGCCTCGGGATTGATGACTGACGAAGCCGTGTCGTACCAGTAACCGCCGTCCGACCACGCCGGACCTTCTTTGCCCTGAATGGTGCCCGCACCGATATATATTTTCGTCTGTCTGTCGGCTATTTCTGCGTTGTGCATGATATACCAGACGATATACTGGACGATTGTCTGATACGGATCGTCCCCCGCAGATGCCGCGCGCGAAGCAAATTCCCGCGCGATCTCATCTGCTGACATATGGACGGAAACCTGCACGGTCTGTCCGTTGTGCTCGACCGTGTCCGAAAAGTCATAATCCCTGAAAAAAGCCGTAAGGTTCGCCTTCAGCAGGGCAAAATGATCAGCGGAAAGATTCGCTGCCGCCGTATATGCTTTGGCAAGTCTGGCGGTATCGATCCCGGTGAGCGCAGAAGCCGGTTTTTCAGTCCGGGCTCCGAGGTCGTTCGCCGCATAATCATAACAGTATACCGGTTCCGCGCTGTTGGGGTCTGACGAAGATTTCCATATGTGGTTCATGAAAATACTTACGTCATTCCGGGTATTATGCCCGTCGATGGATTCTGCGCGTTTCCAGTTCCAGTTGAATGTCACGGCATCCGCAATTGACGGAATGGTCGTCCAGATGGTTTCACCTGTCCTGCCATAATCAAACTGCGCCCTCACCGGGTAATTCCATCCGTAGGTTTCTGCGAATTTTGAGCGGAGAATAAAACTCAGGATACTTCCGAACTCCGGCGTATTGACAGGACCGGTGTTTCTGACATCGTATCGGTAAACACCCTCCGAAAGCTGCTGCTCGTACCGCGCCGGTATGGCCGGATCCCTGTCGATCTGGACGGTAAAATCCTCCGTTCCATGCAGAAGTTCCTCATAAAGCGGATCGTCTTCCGTCGGGAAAACGAGCTGATAATCCATCGCACCCTTTCCCGCCGAAAGCAGGCCTGTGTAGATCGCCGCTGCTTTCGATGTGGAATCCGCGTATACATTGTAATCGACGGTCTCTCCGAAGTTGGATGACGGAAGCCTTAATCCGTCCTCCCCCGACGCGCCGATAATGAAGGCCTGTTCCGATGCCCCGGGAACAAAGAATTTCGCATCAGCGGAATAATTTCCGGCTGCACCGACTACCTGAATTCCCCTTTGAACCGCTTCTTCGATTACGGAAAGGATCAGCGCATTTTCGGTTTTCTTCACCGCCGCCGCGGAAAAGCTGATGATGGAAACCTGCTTTTCGATCGCGTAGCGGAATGCGGCATACACCGCCGATACATCCGCCGTTCCGTCGGATCCGAACGCTTTGATCGATACGATCCGGACATCCGGATTCTGCTCACTGATCAATGCAGCCATTTCCGATCCGTGCCCGTTGTCGTCGTCTGCCGCATCGCCGATCATCGAAACCGCTTCGGCAATGTTGGCTCCTCCGTTTACGCCGGTGTCGATTAATGCGACCGCCGAACCGGAATAAACGGTATCGTTTTCCAGAACCGCCTCGTTCAGTTCCGAAAACGGGTTCCGCTCTTCGGTCATTTCATCCGTTCCGCCGCCGTTTTCACTTTCTCCGTCCGCGACGGAAATCACTGAGTCGGGCGAAATGAAAGCCGCTTTTCCGTAATAATACGAGTATGCATATTTCGCAGCCAGATCATCTTCATACTGCAGGAGGAACATACCCTCATACCCGGAAAGCACATGCTCCGGGTCGATGATCTCTGCACCGGCGATCATGAGACGTCCGGATGAAAAATCGAGGACCGAGAGCTCTTCTTCCGACAGGATCGAATCTTCGGCGATCCCGAAGAACCGTTCCGTTTTTTTCGCGGCATCCGCCGAAGCCTCCTCATCGAAAAATGTTTCCGGCGCCTCTTCCGACGAAGAAGTCCCTTCCGCGGATTCGTTCTCATCTTCTCTGGCAAGCGTGCCTCTCGGCAGCATGGCCAGAATTACGAGAAGTGCTGTCATTACGGCAAAAAGCCGTCGTTTGAAGCTTTGTTTCATACATGGTACCTCCACAAGATTTTATTCAAAAACACATACAAAAAGAGCGCCTTGCCGTTTATTTCGGCAAGGCGCTCATAAAGCTTCGTATGTGGTTTTGTCCTGAATATCGTATCAGAATCATCTGTTTATCGTATTCACCTCTTCGGATTGATGACTCTTCCGCCGTCTTTACCGCCTTTCCCTGAGGCCGGTAAAACGAACATCAATATTATAATACTTTCCCGTTCATCTGTCCAGTATTTTCTGCAATTTCAGCCTAATATCTGATCTTCTGTTCTCCCATCACGGTCTTTACCGTTTTCTGTCTTCGGAGCTTCGGCAGGAAAACACTCAGAAAAACCAGGGCTGAAACAACAAGAACCGCCGCAATCAGACCGATTTTTGTGCGCATCAGCCGTACGACGCGGCCGATATACGGAATCCGGAGCGCCACTCTTCCGACCACCTGAGTGAAACTGATCGGGGCGTCCTCAGACATGTTGGCATCGCCCTTGGTAACAAGCGTATCACCCTCAATCCGGACAATCCGATGGCTGATCAGCATTTCATCTGTCGTCCCCACTCCGCGCACATAGAGTACAACGTCGCCGGGCTGATAAGCATCCTGTCTGTGTTTCTGGAAAACCAGCACATCATTGACATGAATATTCGGCTCCATACTTCCTGAGACGACGACGGCATATCCGAATCCGATCCTGAGTCCGAACCTGGTCTGCTGCAGCACGCCAACGAGAACCAGGATCACAAGGATACCGATCAGCACCCTGGAAAAAGCGGTCAGTACTGCACCGATCACCTGCTTCATAGCGCCTCCCCTATGATTTTCTGCGCAATCTCAAGACATAAAGCCGAGGTTTCGGAAACCGCAGCATAATACTCTTCTGCACCGCCCGTAATTCCGTCGCTGACGGTTTTGATCATCAGGCAGGGAACGCTGTTCCTGTGACAGGTCAGCGCGATGCCGGCCGACTCCATATCGCAGATATCCGCGTCGAAAAGCCGGTGAAGTTCGCTTTTTTTCTCTGCGCCTGCGATAAATTTGTCTGCGGAAGCACAGATCACCGGCTTCAGGTCCGGTGCGATCCGAAGCGCCGCCTGAAACAATCCTGCATCCGTCGGGATGTACTCATCCGGAAGTTCGAGATAGCGACCGCGCTTCGTCCCGTCAATCGCCTCTGCGTCGTAGTCGGTATGCACGACTTTTTCGACAATGCAGGATCTGCTTTGTGCCATCTCTTCTGTAAGCCCGCCGACAACACCGAAATTCACCAAAAGGTCGACTCCGCAAACCGTAATCAGGAGCTGTGCGGCGGCGGACGCCGCGATTTCACCGACTCCCGAATGCATGATATACAGTTCGTTTTCGCCGTTCCTGTAGACACGAAGGACAAATGTGCCGAATTTCTCCTCCCGCAGCGCTTCGCCGTAACGCTGAAGCACTGCTTCGATCTCAACTGCGACTACCATTCCGATCTTCTTCATATAATTCACCGATAAAACTCTCCGGATTCCACGGCTTTTTCAACATATCCGGGCATTTCTTCTATTTCTATCACATCCGAAAAACGAACCGGTTTCCGATCCAGATCTTTCAGGTTTTCAGGTATTTTTGTGCCGGTCTCATCCCGGATCATCGGGATCACGGAGAACGGGTCGTCCATCTTCGGAAGGTCCAGCGCTTCCCGTACCGCATCCGGGAATTTATATGCGCTCGCCGTCGAGAGCACGACATTCGGACGCATGGAACCTGTTTTTTCCCTGTACTCTCCGGCCGCGCTGAAAGCAACCGCCGTATGTGTATCGATCAGGTATCCGCAGCTGTCATAAACCTCACGGATGGTTCTGAGGGATTTCTCTTCATCTGCATCGAAGGCTGCAAAACTATCCTGAAGCCTTGCGAGCATCTCCCCTGAAATCTCATAGCGGCCTTCCGTGCCGAGTTTTTCCATGAAGCCCTTCACCTTATCGCAGTCTCCGCCGGAAATGTCGTAGAGAAGCCGCTCAAGGTTGCTGGATACCAGGATGTCCATAGAAGGCGAATTGGTCCGGTAGAAAGGCCGGTTTTTGTCGTAGACACCGGTATCGATAAAATCGCGGAGCACGTTGTTTCTGTTCGCCGCAAGGATCAGTTTCCCGACGGGAAGGCCGAGTTTTTTCGCATAATACCCTGCAAGGATATCCCCGAAATTCCCGGTCGGAACCGTATAGTCCACGAGGTCTCCCGGATGGATCTCGCCGGATGAAAGAAGCGACGCATACGCTTTGAAATAATAGACGATCTGCGGGACCAGCCGGCCGATATTGATGGAATTTGCGGAGGACAGCGTCGTCCCGGTTTCCCGCTTCAGGGATTCCGTAAGAAGGGAGAAAATTTTCTTGACGCCGGTCTGCGTGTCATCGAAATTGCCGCGGACCGCAACCGCTCGGACATTTCTGCCTTCCGCGGTGGTCATCTGCATTTCCTGAACCGGGCTCACGCCGCCGTAAGGATAAAACACGATGATGCCCGTTCCGGGAACATCCTTAAACCCCTCCATTGCCGCCTTTCCGGTGTCGCCGGAAGTAGCGGTCAGGATCAGGATCCGCTCTTCCTTTCCAAGCTGCTTTCTCGCTTCGGACATCAGCACAGGAAGCGCCGAAAGCGCGACGTCCTTAAAGGCCGCCGTCGGTCCGTGAAACAGTTCGAGTACATATAGATCCCCGACTTTTTTCAGCGGAGTGATCTCCGGATCGTCAAACCTGCCTTTATAAGAGCGGGCGACAATCTCCGGAATTTCCAGAAAATCGTCAAGGAAATATTCAAAGATCCGTTCCGCCATCCCTTCTGTCGAAAGATTCATCATCGATTCCCACGAAAAGCCGGAAAAGTCCATCCGGTCCGGGACAAAAAGTCCGCCGTCTCCCGCGATTCCCTGAAGGACCGCTTCTCTTCCGCTCAGGTTTTCCAGACTGCTTCTTGTACTTCTGTAACGCATAGAATTCTCCTGATAAAATAATAAAGGCAAATATCCGGGGCCGGTCATACAGCTTTTCCCGCTCTGACAGGCAGGTCTGCCGTAAAAGAATGCTTTTCCCCTGATATCATTATAATGATTCGCAGAATATTGCGCAAGTCCCAGTTTTCGAAGTCTCGACCAATTTTTCGCAGAATTTGCCGATTTCTTCGTGCAATTAGTCAATTGTGAAATACCTGTACTTGAGTTATAATTTTTGTCAACTATATCTGGAGGTGGATCGGATGAAGGCAGCGCTTTTGGGACACGGAACCATCGGCGTCGGCGTTGACAGAATCGTGAAGGAAATCCCTGGAATTGAAATTGTCCGGGTTCTTGCGCTGGAAACCGACGAAGAAATTATTGGAAGGCATACCTTTTCCGCTGACGATATCCTCGGCGACCCCGAAATCGATACAGTGATCGAGGTAATGGGCGGGATCCATCCGGCGTGGGAATTCATTTCCCGCGCGATGGAAGCCGGCAAGCATGTTGTCACCGCAAACAAAGCGGTGGTCGCGGCCTATTACCGCGAGCTTCTTGCACTGCAGAAAAAACACGGTGTCGCTTTCCGCTGCACTGCCGCAGTCGGCGGCGGGATTCCCTGGCTTGTAAATCTGAGCCGTGAAAAGCAGGGCGACAGGATCACGAAAATCGGCGGAATCATGAACGGCACCACGAACTATATCCTGAGCCGGATGGACCTTGAGGGCATCGCTTTTTCGGACGCGCTGCTAGACGCACAAAAGCTCGGCTATGCTGAAAAAGATCCTTCGGCCGATATCGACGGCGACGATGTAAGAAGGAAACTCTCGATTTCCGCAAGCGTCGCCTATGACTGCTTTGTCGACGAACAGATGATTCCGACTGCGGGAATCCGTTCTGTACTCCCGGAAGACCTGAGAGCCGCCCGCGAAAAAGGCTGTGTTCTGAAGCTTGCGGCTTTTTCCGAACGTTTAGAAGCCGGTATCAGCGCCTGCGTGGCTCCTTTCTTTGTGCCCCGGGAGCGTCTTCTTGCCTCCGTTCCCGCGAATGTCAACCTGATTTCACTGACTGCGGAACATGCAGGCGAACTTTGCTTCTCCGGCCAGGGCGCCGGCCGCTATCCGACCGCGAAAAACGTGGTGCTGGACCTTCTGGATATCGTATCAGGCGTTCGCTGCTTCTATACGGAAGCCGCAGCCCCCGCTGCCGTCGACAACGGCAGTACGCCGACAGCCTGGTATTTCCGGACAGTTTCGGAAGATTTTCCCGAAGACCTCGTATCGGAGCGCAGCGGTTCTTCTGCTGTCACGAAGCCGCTTTCGGTTCTGGAAGCCTTCCGGCTCCTTGATGAACTCCGGAAAAAAGATCCCGCCGTATTTATGGCCGGAATTCTCTCATAAACGACAAAACGCGGCAGACTGATGTCCCCGAGAACAGTTCCCCGCGACGCACTCCTTATGCGTCAGGACGGTCCTGACATCAGGAGGCTCCCGTACCGAAAGGATTTTACATGCTGAAAGTTGCAAAATTCGGCGGCTCTTCAATGGCGGATGCCGCACACTACAGACAGATCCGTGATATAATTGTCTCCGATCCCGCGCGAAGGATCATTGTTGTCTCCGCAGCCGGAAAAAGGAACAGTCAGGATTACAAGATCACCGATCTTTTATATCTCTGCCATGCGCACCTGAAATACGGTGTCCCCTGTGACTCGATTTTCGAAACCATCCGTTCCCGGTATCTCGGGATCCGTGACGAACTGGGGATCGATCTTCCTCTGGAAGACGACTTCGACGCTCTTTTTGCGGATATGAAAACCGGCATTTCCGAAGACCGGCTTGTGAGCCGCGGTGAATATTTCAGTGCCAAGCTCCTCGCAAAATTCCTCGGTTTTGACTTTATTGATTCCGAGCTCTGGGTCCGCTTCAAATTCGACGGCTCGATCGACCAGGAAGCAAGCTATACCGCGCTTGCCCGCGCGGCTCAGGGACGCAGCGCTGTCATTCCCGGTTTCTACGGGATTATGCCCGACAGCCGGATCAAGCTGATGGACCGCGGCGGTTCGGACATCACAGGAGCCCTCGCTGCCGCTGCCCTGGATGCGGACGTTTACGAAAACTGGACCGATGTTTCGGGTATCCTGATGGCGGATCCGCGTATCGTGAAAAACGCGAAAACCATCTCAAGGATCACCTATTCGGAGCTTCGGGAACTCAGCTACAGCGGCGCTCAGGTTCTCCATGAAGCAACCATTTTCCCGGTCCGCGAGAAAAATATCCCGCTGAACATCAGAAACACCAATGATCCATCAAATCCGGGTACAATGATCCGTGATTCCTTCGAGGATGAGGCGCCGACAGAAGGGCCGCTGATCACCGGTATTGCCGGCCGAAAAGGCTTCAATATCGTAACGGTCACAAAAAACGGCATGTCTTCGGAGGTCGGGTCGCTGCGGCGGATTCTCGAGATTTTCGAACGCTACAGCATCTCGATCGCCTATGCGCCGAGCGGCGTCGACTGCTACTCTGTTGTCATCGAAAACAAACAGTTCGAGCCCTGCCGCTATGCCTGCCTTGCGGAGCTGCAGAAGGAGCTTGAACCCGATCACATCCACGTCAGCGAAAATATCGCGGTCGTCGCGGTCGTCGGACGTAAGATGGTCTTCCGCACCGGCTCTTCGGGACGTATTTTTGCAGCGCTCGGCGAATCCGGCGTCAATATCCGGATGATCTCACAGGGACCGGAAGAGCTGAATATCATTATCGGCATGAAGGAACGCGACTACGAAACCGCCGTCCGGACGCTGTATGAACGCTTTATCCACTGAGAATGAACTTTAGGAGGAATCGATTATGAAAAATGTGAATGTTGCAGTCTTAGGCGCTACAGGCGCTGTCGGATCTGAAATGATCAAGATTCTGGAAGAGCGCAATTTCCCCGTCGGAGAACTTCGTCTTCTCGCAAGTGCGCGCTCGAAAGGCAAAAAGATCCGTTTCCGCGGCGAAGACCTCGTTGTCGAAGAAGCAACCCACGACTCCTTCTCGGGCATGGATATTGTTCTCGGCGCCGCTCAGAATGCGCTTGCTCAGGAAATGCGTCCGTACATCAACCATGCCGGCGCGGTTTTTGTAGACAACTCCAGCGCTTTCCGCTATGATGACCATGTTCCTTTGGTCGTTCCGGAAATCAACCCCGAAGATGTCAAAAAGCACCGCGGAATCATTGCAAATCCGAACTGTTCCACGATTATTACCGTAGTTGCGGTCAACCCGCTGAATGCGATTTCTCCGATCGAGACGATGATCGCATCTACTTACCAGGCGGCTTCCGGCGCCGGCGCAGGCGGACCGATTGAACTTGAAGGCGAAATCGAAGCGATCCGAAAAGGTGAAAGCTACGAGCCGAAGGTTTTTCCCTACCAGCTTGCCTACAATGCAATCCCTTACATCGGCTCTCCCACCGACGGACTCTACACCACTGAAGAGATGAAGATGCAGAACGAGGG
>CACYBV010000187.1 GCA_902772745.1 uncultured Eubacteriales bacterium | reverse complement strand
GGGGAAATGGGCGTCGAAGGCCCCGGCATCTACAAGCTTCTGGATTCGGATACTTATGTACTGATGATGGACGGATATATTAAGCCCAACAAAGGCGTCGGTTATTTCCCGCTTGTCGCGACGACAGAAGAGCTGAAAAAAGGCGCTTTCCGGCGGCTTAAAAAAGACGAGTACGAATTCCCCGAGCGCTGCAAGCACGGTTCCGTGACAACGATCACGGAAGAGGAGTACCTGAGACTTGAGGCACTGTGATTCCGGAGGGTTTACAGTTTAAACGGCTCGGATTGTTTCAGTTGAGGAAGGAGAGTTTTTATGGATTTTGGTATTGATCAGATTATCGCAAGCTGGGGCGGTTTTATTCCCCCGAAGGAGCATCCGTTTCCGGAACACGTTGAAAACGCTCGGAAAATCGCGGAAGAGGGAATGGTGCTCCTGAAAAATGATAATGGAGCGCTTCCGATAAGCCCCGGGAAAATCGCGCTTTTCGGTGCCGGCTCTGTTGATACGGTGGCATGCGGAACAGGTTCGGGTTATGTGACCGCGCCGCAGGTGAATGTGAGGGACGGCCTTCTCGGTGCAGGGTTTACGATTACTTCGGAAGCTTGGATTGCGCGTTTTGAAGCGGAGGAGCAGGCTGCAAACGACGCGGACACGACGCTGTCTCAGCTGGACCGTTTCTTCAGCGGGATGAAAATCCTGATCGACGAGCCGCTGATTACGGAGGAAGAACTGAAAGAAGCGCTGGAAGCGGACACGGCGGTCTTTGTCATCCGCAGGAACGCCGGCGAGAACGGCGATCGGAAATCGGGAAAAGGCGATTACCTGCTGTCTGACTCCGAGCTGGAAAATCTTCGGACCATTGCGGCGGCTTTTAAGAAGACCATCGTGATCTTCAATACCTGCGTCATGGATGCAAATTTCCTCTATGAGATTCCGGGAATCCGGGCGGCGGTTCTGATGGGTGCCGCAGGTATGGAGGGCGGAAAGGCACTCGCGAACATTCTGACGGGAAAGGTCACGCCTTCCGGAAAGCTCACGGATACCTGGGCGAGGAAGTACAGCGATTATCCTGCCTCGAAAACCTTCAGCCTGAATGACGGCGATCCCCATCAGGAGGACTACTGCGAGGACATCTTTGTCGGTTACCGGTATTTTGACAGCTTTCATGTTGAGCCGCTGTTCCCCTTCGGCTATGGACTTTCGTATACGGATTTCAGGATTGAAACAATCTCTTTTGCCGCCGACTGGGAGAAGATTTCGATGGCCGTCCGGGTGGAAAATACCGGAAAGGTTCCGGGAAAGGAAGTCGTCCAGGTCTATGTGAGCGCGCCGGAGGGCAGACTGACAAAACCGTATCAGGAGCTTCGGGCCTTCCGAAAGACCGGAACCATTCAGCCGGGAAATGCGGAAAAACTGGAATTTACCATCCCCACGTCTTCTCTGGCGTCCTATGATGAAGAGAAGGCAGCATATGTGATGGAGCCCGGGGATTACGTCTTCCGGGTCGGAAACTGCAGCAGAAATACAGAAGCCGCAGCGGTCCTCTCTCTTGATTCGGAGGCTGTAACCCTGAAACTCAGGAACGAATTCCCGATGGATCACGAGATTGTGCGTCTCATCGCGCCGGAAAGAGCGAAGGAAGATCTCTGTCCGATGTACACTGCAGTGCTTTCTGCAGGAGACTGTGCAACACAGGACGGCGCCTGCAAAACGACGGAAGAAACAGAGCGGGAAGCGAACAGAAAGCGCTTCGAAAATATACCGGATACGCCGGATGCGTCGCTTATTGACGTGAAGGAAGGCCGCGTATCGATGGAAAGCTTTGTGTGTTCTCTGGAGCCCGAGGTCCTGTTCCGGCTCGTTACGGGCATTGCAAATGAATCGCCCTATGAGACGAAGAAACGCCCGGGAGCAGCCGTACAGAAGGTGAACGGCCCCTCCTCGAGCGGCGAACTGACTTCTCTTTTTACGGAATCCCTCGGCATTCCGAACTTCAAGGTTACCGACGGTCCGTCCGGCCTGCATCTGGGATTCTGCCAGACGACCTGCAATCCGGTCGGCATGGTGATTGCGCAGAGCTTTGATCCTAAGCTTGCCGCGCTCTCGGGCGAATCAATTGGGAAAGAACTCGCCTTCTATCACCAGTCGGTTATCCTCGGCCCCGGCATGAACATTCACAGGGATCCCTTATGCGGCAGGAACTTTGAGTATTTCTCGGAGGATCCGTATCTTACGGGCTGCATGGGCGCCTCGATTACGAAGGGCGTGCAGAAGACGCCGGGCGTCGGTGTATCGATCAAGCATTTCTGCTGCAACAATCAGGAAGAGGACCGCGCGACCGGGAATTCCACGGTTTCTGAGCGCGCGCTTCGGGAAATTTATCTTAAGGGCTTTGAAATCTGCGTCCGCGAGGCCGACCCGATGACCGTCATGTCCAGCTACAACTGCGTGAACGGAATTCATACCTCCTCCCGTTACGACCTCCTGACAGAGGTGCTGAGGGGCGAGTGGGGCTTCAAAGGCCTTGTCATGACCGACTGGGGTTCACGGAGCACAAAACCCTATGATTTCCATGCCGGAAACGACCTCATCATGGGCGGCTTCCGCAGTGAATTCCTGATGGCCGCACTGCTTGGAAATGCACCTGAGTTCGCGGAAGACGGTTACGTCAAGACGCAGGATTTCCCGATCTACGGCGGCTTCATGACAGATCATGTGGAATTCTGGAACAGCTTTGAGCTCAGGAAAGACGGAACGGATACGGTCGAAACGACCGTCGCGGCGGGAGT
>CACYBV010000186.1 GCA_902772745.1 uncultured Eubacteriales bacterium | reverse complement strand
GGGAGAAAAACACCGTCCGCATGCTGGCGGAAAAGATGGAAAACGAAGCAGTCAGCCGGTGCATTCAGGAAGTTCATGAAACCAGGCGGCGCCTGGAACAGAATGTCAATACAGAAATCAGTCTGGAGATGCTGGTCCTCATGCAGAAAAAAGCTGTAAAACGGATTTGAACGGCAAAAATGAGACAGGGCAGAGAATCGAGACAGAATGAGGTAGATAAATGGTAACCGTAATCGGTGTGAAATTCAGGCACCAGGTGAAGTGCTATTATTTTGATCCGCGGGGCAATGAACTGCGCCGCGGCGACTCCGTGATCGTGGAGACGGCGCAGGGCATCGAGTGCGCGAGCGTCGTGATTCCGAATACGGAAATTGAAGAAGACCAGGTCGTCGGCGAACTTCGGCCCATCATAAGGATTGCGGACGAGGACGACTTTGACCAGCTGAAGCTGAACCGTAAAAACGAGCAGGATGCTGTTCGGATCTGCAAGCAGAAGATCGCGGACCGCGGTCTTCAGATGAAGCTGATCCGCTCAGAGTACGCATTTGACCGGACGAAACTGACTTTTTATTTTACCGCGGACGGCCGCGTGGACTTCAGGGAGCTTGTAAAGGATCTTGCGAGCATTTTCCGTACACGGATCGAACTTCGGCAGGTCGGCGTGCGCGACGAGACCAAGCTTCTTGGGGGCATCGGAATCTGCGGCCGGGAGCTTTGCTGCGCAACCTGGCTTACGGATTTTGTCCCGGTATCGATCCGGATGGCGAAGGAGCAGAATCTGTCGCTGAATTCCGCGAAAATCTCCGGAATCTGCGGAAGGCTGATGTGCTGCCTCAAAAATGAGGAAGACACGTATGAATATCTGAATTCGCAGCTTCCTTCGGTGAATTCACGGGTCCGGACACCTGAGGGGAATTCGGGCGTGGTTTCGGCGGTGGACGTTCTCAGGCAGAGGGTCTCGGTCGTGCTGTCGGATGACCAGGATGATGACAAGGAAGTCCGCGAGTACCAGGTGGAAGAGCTGCGTTTTACGCCAAAGAAGCGCGATAAGAAGGAAGCGGAAGATCAGACCGGCCCGCAGGACGGAGAAGCGTCGGAAAAACCGTCGGAACAAACGGAAAAGCCCCAGAAAGGCGGACGGGCACAGAACGGACGCGATAACCGCGGCTCGGACGGCAGGGAACGCCGGAACCGGGGCCCGTGGCAGGAAAAACACGCAGACCGAAAGAACAGGCCGGACCGTCGGAAGGATCAGGACAATGACGCTTCGGGAGCATGAGCGGATTGACGATCTGATGCGGCGCGGCTATCGGATCATTCAGAATGAAACAAAATTCTGTTTCGGGATCGATGCGGCGCTTCTTGCGTGGTTCGCGCAGGTGAAGCCCAGGGAAAAAGTGATGGACCTGTGCTCCGGATCCGGTGTTGTGCCGATCCTGATGGATGCAAGGAACGCCTGCGGAGACTACACCGGCCTGGAAATCCAGGAAGACATGGTTGAGATGGCGCAGCGTTCGGCAGCGCTGAATGAGGCGGAAGACCACATCCGTTTTGCCGCGGGGGACGTAAAGGAGGCTTCTTCGCTTTTTCCGAAAAGCGGATACGATGTGGTGACCGTCAATCCGCCGTACATGAAGCATAATGTCGGCCTGAAAAATCCCGACATGAGCATCGCGGTCGCACGGCACGAGATCCTGCTGGAGCTCTCGGATGTGCTCAGGGAAGCGGCAAAACTGCTTCGTCCCGGCGGACGCTTCTATATGATTCACCGGCCCGGAAGGCTTCCGGAGATTATGGGTCTGATGCAGGAATACCGTCTGCAGCCGGAACGGATGATCCTGGTCCACCCGAACAAAGACCGCGAGGCGACAATGGTGCTGATTTCCGGAATTCGCGGCGGCAGGAATGCGCTTCTTGTGGAGGCGCCGATCCTGGTTCATGAAACGCCCGGGGTATATACGGAAAAGGTCCGGGATATCTATTATAATGAGCAATTAAGGTAAACGATACAGAATCGTTTGCCGGATTAATCGGGGAGACTCGGATAACATGCCCGGAAAACTGTATTTATGTGCGACACCGATCGGGAATCTTCAGGATATGACGCCGCGCTGCATTGAAATCCTGAAGAGTGTAGGCCTGATCGCAGCGGAGGATACCAGAAACAGCATCAGACTGCTGAATCATTTCGAAATCCGCACGCCGATGACCTCATATCACGAATACAACCGCTACGATAAGGCAGAGGAGCTTGTGGAAAAGATCCTTTCAGGGACAGATGTCGCCTGCATCACGGATGCCGGAACCCCCGGGATTTCAGACCCCGGAGAAGTCCTTGCGGCAAAATGCATTGAGCGGGGCATCGAAGTCAGTTCCGTTCCCGGTGCCTGTGCCTGCATCTCGGCGCTTGTGGTGTCCGGACTTCCGACACGGCGCTTCCGCTTCGAAGGCTTCCTGCCCGCAGAAAAGAAAGAACGTACGGCAATCCTGGAAAATCTGAAAAACGACACCGCAACGCTGGTTTTCTATGAGGCGCCGCATCATCTTCTGAAGACACTGGAGCTGCTGCTCTCGGTACTCGGCGACCGCAAAATCGCCGTCTGCAAAGAACTGACCAAGCTTCATGAGCAGGTGTTTCGAACCACAATCGAAGGCGCCGCAAGGTACTATGAAAAAAACGAACCCCGCGGTGAATATGTGCTTGTTATAGAAGGGCGCTCGATCGCGTCGCTTGAAAAGGAAGCGCAGGAGGCTTTCTCTGAACTCCCGCTTTCTTCGCATCTGCAAAGCTTCCTCGATCAGGGCATGGACCGGATGGAGGCGATGAAGCGGGTCGCAAAGGAACGGGGACTGACGAAAAGAGAAGTCTATAAAGCATTGAACCAGTAAAACCACGGCATGAAGCCGGTTTCACGGAGGAATTTGTGAAAGTTATTGATTGGATCAACCTGGCGATTATGGTCGCATTTTTCGTGTGCTGTTGTTACCAGGCGGTTTATATTCCCATTTCATGGTTTAAGAAACCGAAAGCCCACAAACCTGCGGAACTGCATCGCTATGCAGTACTGATCGCCGCCAGGAACGAAGAGGTGGTTATTCCGCTTCTGATTGAAAGCATAAAGAAACAGGACTATCCGGGGGAGCTGATTGACATCTATGTGATGGCGGACAACTGTACGGACCGTACTGCAGAAGCCGCAGAAAAAGCCGGGGCGAAAGTTTATGAGCGCCATAATCTCGAGAAAATCGGGAAAGGCTTTGTCATGCACGACCTGATCGAGAATCTGAAAGAAGACGGTTTATTCTCGCGGTACGACGGTTTTTTCATCTTTGATGCGGACAATGTGATCAGGGAGAATTACTTTACGGAAATGAACCGTTATTTCTCCGACGGATACAAGATTGTGACCGGCTACAGGAATTCCAAGAACTTCGGTGATAACTGGCTGACGGCCGGTGTCGGGCTGTGGTTCCTGCGGGAAACACGGTACCTGAATTATCCGCGCTGCCTTGTAGGATCCAGTTCTGCGATCGGCGGAACCGGTTTCTGTGTGGCGAGGGAACTTCTGGAGCGCTACGGCGGATGGAATTTCTTCACGCTGACAGAGGACCTCGAGTTCACCTCGAGGGTTGTCAGTGACGGCTACAAGATCGGTTTCTGCAGGGAAGCGATGCTTTATGATGAACAGCCGGACGAATTCCGCCAGTCCTGGCGGCAGCGGCTGCGCTGGTCCCGCGGATATCTCCAGATGCTGGCAAAATACGGGGGAAAGCTCCTGAAATGCATTTTCAAAAAAGGGCTTCCGACGCGTTTTGCCGCTTACGATATCCTGATGAATACGATTCCCCCGATCCTTATGGCCTGTATCGGCCTTGTCGTCAACATTGTGAATATGGTTTCCATGATTGTGGCCAAAGCCGGTATCCTTGAAATTGTTATGCCGCTTGTGAAGGCGATTCTTTTCGGCTACGCGGGACTGTTCGCGATCGGATTCATTACAATGATCAGCGAGTGGAAATACATCCACACATCAACGCCGAAAAAAATCCTCTACAGCTTCACTTTCCCGCTGTTCATGTTCACCTTCATGCCGATTTCGATCCAGGCTCTGTTCTGCAAGGTTCAGTGGAAGCCGATCCATCATAAACTTGCACTGTCTGCGGACCGGATCGAGGAGAATTTTTAGGAGTTTACGGAATTAATGAGGGCCGGAGAACCGAAAAAAAGAAAATCCGAAAATATAACCTTGAGCGGTGCTTATGAAGCGGCGAGGAGAAACAGACTCCGGGAATAAAGATTCGCTTAAGAACCTGTATTGCAAAAAGCCACAGATTTTCAGAAAAGCATGTGAAAATCTGTGGCTTTACTTTTTTACATCAGGGTCCTGCTGTTTGGATGAGGGCCATGCATCCTTGACTGTATCAGCGCCTGCCGCCCTTCATGCCTCCGCCGAAACCGCCCCCGCCCATCATCTGGTTGGGGATGGAATTGACTGTCTGGCCGTTCACAATAATCGTGCCGCCGCTGTACTGGGCGGAGCCGTCGTAATCGAAAGCGGACTGGCCGGTTACGCTGATTGTTCCGCCGTTGACCCGGATATTTCCGTTGGAATCAATGCCGTCGGTGTCTCCGGCGCCCATGTCAACCGTCAGGGTTCCGCCGTTCATCTCAAAAGTTGGTGTGTAAACAGAGGATTTGTGTGCTGCATTGACGCCGTCGTCGGAAGCGGCGATTCGAATATCACCGTCATTGACCAGAATGTATGTCGCTTCCAGGCCTTCCGCTGCAGTAATGTCCAAGGTGCCGCCGTCAATCTGAAGCAGGGTAGTGGCATGAACCGCGTCATCCCCGGCTTCGATCACGAAACTGCCGCCGGCAATGTAGATGCTGCCCAGGGTTTCGTCGTCGCCGTTTTCGGCATGCAGGCCGTCTCCATTGGTACGGAGCGTAAAGCTTCCGTCTGCGATGGCGAGACTGTCCTTTGCGCGAATTGCGTTCTTGTCTGCTGTGATCTCATAGACGCCGTCTGTGATCGTTACTTCGTCTTTTCCGACGATACCTGATCCGGCGGGGGAGCTGATTTGAAGCGTACCGGTTCCGTTTAACGTAATGTCGTCCTTGGCGAAGACGACGGCATCCACTTCATTCTCGTCTTTCTGCGTAAAAGTTCCGCCGTTTGCAAGGGAGTTTTCGGTTCCGTCCGCAAGGGTGACAAAGACTTTGTCCGCCTGCCTGACATAGATCGCCGCATAGTCGGACGACCGGATGCTCACGCCTTTAAGTACGAGCTGGACCTTGTCATCTTCGCCTGCGTCTATAATGACGCTTCCGTCATCCAGTGTGCCGGTGAGAATGTATGTGCCTGCACCGGTGATCGTTACGGTACTGCCGCTGACCTGCACGGTATCAGCGGAAGCTTCGGCTTTCGTACCGTTCAGGGTGACGGTTACGGACTCGGTCTCTTCGTATTCTCCGGAGAGATCCCGGTCGGAAAATGCGTCGGTGAAAGCACTGGTTTCAATGGCAGCTTCCGAAGAGGAATTCTTTTCTGTGAATGTGCTTGTGCCTGCGGATGCGAGATTTGGTGCATTGTTTTTTGCGCCGGATTCGGACGGGCTCATGCCGCAGGAAGCGAGGAGCAGAGCAGATGCCAGAAACGGGGCCAGAAAACAGAAAAATTTCTTATTCAGATGATTCATTCTTGATTATCCTCCGGTTTTGTTTGGTTTCTGACGTCATTGTAGCATCCGGAAGCAAAAGAATCTCCGAAATGTTTCGGCAAAAAATACGCAGAATTCACGAAAGCGGGAAAACCGCTTCGAATACCGCGCCGCCTTCGTTCCAGGCCCGCAAGGATCCATGGTAAGCTTCTGTTACAGACTGCGCGATCGAAAGACCGATGCCGTGTTTGCCGTCTTTTCCTTTATAGAATCGTTCGAATATGCGAGGCAGGTCTTCTTCTGAAACCCCCGGACCGTCGTCTGCAATTCGGACAATTGCTTTTCCGCCGCTTTGATGGCAGCTCAGACAGATTTTCGTTTCTGCATAACGGACTGCATTGGAGATCAGATTGCCGTACAGCCGCTGTGCGTCCTGCTCGCGGATCTTCAGCATGACCGGATCCTCGTCGAAGTCGAATTCAAAATGCAGATCCTTTTTCTCCGCTTCCGTGCGCTGTTCGGATACGCACAGCGACAGAAGCTCCCGAAGGTCTATCTCCTCTTCGCTTTGGTTCGGTTTCCCCTTTCCGATACGGGAAAGATAGAGGATATCTTCCACCATTCCGCTGAGCCTGTCCGATTCAGACAAAATGATCTCGCCTGCTTTTTGAGGTTCAATCACGCCATACACGATGCCCTCCGCATTTCCGCGGATGGAAGTCAGCGGGGTCCGGAGCTCGTGCGATACATTCTGGAAGAAGATTTCCTGTTTCTGCTTTGCTTCGTTGAGATCCCCAGCCATTTTATTCATCGAATCGGCAAGCTGCTGAAATTCCGCATTACGGAAGGACAGCTCCCGCTGCTCCAGTTTCCCGCTGCCGATTTCGGAAGCAAAACCGGACAGCGTTTGGACCGGCTTCGCGAAGGCGGTCGAAAAGTGACGGCTCAGAAGGACGGAAATCACGACGGCTGCAAGGACTACAAACAAAAGGATCAGATTGACACGCTGGGAAAAAGCCATGATGGAGGTTACATCGGCGTAAACCAGAAGACGGCAGTCGGTTTCTGTCGGGTCCGGCAGAACAGAAATTGCATAAGTCCCGAGCTCAAGAGAGATGACTTTGCTTTTCGTCCCGACAGAAATGCCGTGGCTTGTGACGTAATGGGAAAGCTCATCTGCCACAGCGGGGTTACCGTGCAGGACCATTTTCAAAGATCCGTCCTCTGTCAGCACTGCAGCGCTGTATTCCGCACCCGTCACCCGGTCCGGGTGGTCATCAAAGCGCATATCGCCTTTCGGGCCGTGTTCGCCTGCACGCCGGTCATCGGATATGTTCTGCGTTACCTCATAAAGCTGTGTGGAAACTCTGGAGCGGATGTAGCTGCGGACCGCGATATTGAATGCGGCCATGACCGTGGCCAGAACCATACAGCTCAGGCCGACCAGTGCCAAAGTCAGCTGTGTCCGGATATGTTTCTGCTTTTTCATCGGACTTCCTCCAGACGGAAACCATATCCCCAGACAGCGGCGATATTGACGCCGAAGCCGCCCAGTTTCTGGCGCAGTCTGCGTACGGTGTCATCAGTCGCCCGGGTCTCTACCACAGATTCAAAGCCCCAGACCGTGTTCAGGAGCTCATCTCTGGATACCGCCTGCCCCGCATGAAGCATAAGGTATTTCAGCACATCGTATTCGGTCGGTGACAGCGCAAGGGGGCTTTCGCCGCCAAGGATACAGCGCCGGTCTTCCTGAAGCGTCAGTTTTCCGACGCGTACCGTCTGTTTTTGGGATGGTTCGTGCTTCTGGTTTTCAAAGTCGATCCGCCGGAAAATCGCCCGGACCCGCATCAGAAGCGCCATCGCGGAGAATGGTTTTGTAATGTAATCATCGCTGCCGAGGCCAAGCCCCATGGCAAAGTCATTTTCGGAATCCCGGGCGGTCAGCATAATAATCGGAACCGTACTGAGTTTTCGCAGTTCCGAGCAGATACGGAAACCGTCAGACCCGGGCATCATCACGTCCAGGATCACAAGATCACAGGGCTCCTCGCGAAAATTCTCCAGCAGCAGGTCCCCGGTCGGGAAGTCCTCCACCGCATAACCGTCACTGGATAAAAATGTCCTGACGACCTGTCGGATATTGTCATCATCATCTGCGACATAAATTCGTTTCTTTATCATATCCATCTCATTCAGCCTCATTTTCCTGCTTTTTTTCGACGAAATCATTATAACAGCACTTGATCGCAAACGCAACGCAAATCCGCCTCGGAAACTGACGCAGTTCATACGAAGAATTTCGTGAGTTTTTCGTATTTTTCGCTGTCGAATCTCGGAGATTTCCGCCCTGATCATGTGTTATCATTGCAGCATGAAAACGGTCCTCACGAAATACGGCCGGACCGCGGAAAGGAGACTGTCGATATGAGCGAACTGCAATGCTGCTTCAAACGCTACGAAAAGAAATATATGCTCACACAGGAGCAGTACCTGGCAGTGAAGCGCGGTATGGCGCTTTATATGAAGCCGGACGCGCATCCAAACTATACAATCTGCAACATCTACTATGATACCGAACACTACGACCTGGTACGCGCTTCTCTGGAAAAGCCTGTCTACAAGGAAAAGCTGCGGCTTCGAAGCTACGGTGTGCCGGACAGTCAGGCCCCGGTGTTTGTGGAAATCAAAAAGAAGTACGACGATGTGGTTTATAAGCGCCGCATTACGATGGAAGAACAGGATGCGGCGGCATATCTTCAGGGCGGACAGAAAGGCGACGGCAGCCAGATCGGCCGCGAGATTGACTGGTTTTTGAAGTTTTATCAGCCGGAACCGAAAGTGTTCATTGCCTACGACCGGGAGGCATATGCGGCAGCGGACGGAGGAGAACTGAGAATCACCTTTGACACCGGTCTCCGTGTCCGCAGCAGCGATGTCGACCTTTGCTGCGGGGATTACGGGATTCCGCTTCTCAGCAGCAGGCTGATATTAATGGAAATCAAGATCCCGGGGACCGCACCGCTGTGGCTCTCGGAACTGCTTTCCGCGAATCAGGTCTTTCCGGTTTCATTTTCCAAATACGGAACATATTACAAACAGTTTGTACTCGGCGGCAGATCCGCCGTGATTCGAAAGGAGGTCCTTCTCAGTGCTTAGTTCGATTATTACAGGAACAGAGATCACAGTTTCCGCATTCTTCATCTGTACCGCCGTTTCCCTGGCGCTTGGACTTGGAACAGCCCTGATTGGCAGGTTCAAATCCGGATGTTCCAAAAGTTTTATGCTGACCCTCGCCCTCCTTCCGGCATTGGTGCAGATCGTCATCATGATGGTCAACGGCAATATCGGTGCGGGCGTGGCGGTTGCCGGCGCATTTGGCCTGATCCGCTTCCGCAGCGCGCCGGGCAGTGCGAAGGAAATCAGCCTCGTGTTCCTCGCGACTGCGGTCGGTCTCGCTACCGGGATGGGCTATGTGGCGATTGCCGCGGTTTTCTTCCTGATCATTGCCGCCTTTTTGCTGCTTTTGACCCTGACGGGCTTCGGCGCGGGCACGGCGGACGAACGCGAACTCAAAATCACAATCCCCGAAAACCTGGATTATGACGGCCTGTTTGATGATCTGTTCCGGCAGTATACAAGCAGCGCGGAACTGGAGCGCGTCAAGACTACAAACATGGGAACGCTCTATGAGCTGAGTTATAAAATCGTACTCCGGGATACCCGCAGTACCAAAGCTTTTCTGGATGAGCTGCGGACCCGAAACGGAAACCTCACCATCGTCTGCGGAAAACCCGTCACGAAGGAAGGGCTGTGAGCCCGGCGAACGGATGAAACAAAACGGCATGACCCTGAGGCCATGCCGTTTCTTTTTTGAAGACCGATAAAAACCGGACCTTTTTCAGGCGTCTGCCGGATTTGAACCGGCGATCAGGGTGTTGCAGACCCACGCCTTACCACTTGGCTAAGACGCCGTATTTGTGACAACAGAGACATTCTACTACAGAATGCAGGATTTTGCAAGTGCTTTTTTCAGAAGCATGATAAACAGGTGCGGCTGAGGCCGTTCTTGACATTTACCGCGCGGTATGTTAGAATTCCTGTAGTTGTCCGAAAAACGCTGAAAACGTATCCGGATCTTACGAAAAGCATTGAATATTCAGGAGAGAAAACCATGGAGAGAATCAAAACCCTTGAAACCCGTGATCTCTGCGAATCCGCGAAGAAGGGCGGATGCGGCGAGTGCCAGACTTCCTGCCAGTCTGCCTGCAAGACCAGCTGCGGCGTGGCGAACCAGGCCTGCGAGAACGAGAACAAGTAAGCAGGGATTTTTACGTGCGGCGAAGTGAACGCGCCGACACAGAATATACCGCCCGGCTTTCCTGCGGACCAAGGGACGTGGGAGCGGGGCGGTGTTTTCTGCCTGTCGGTTTTTCCGGCCGGATCTCAAAGATGCGCGGATTACGCGTCAGACAGGTTCGGGAATTTTGCCGTACGGAACAGATATTATCAGGGAGAACAAGATGGTACACCAGTATCAGCTGAACGGATATAATATTGTACTGGACACCTGTTCCGGCTCGATTCATGTCGTGGACGAAGTGGCGTATGACATCATCGCCATGTTCCCGGAGAAAACCGCGGATGAAATTGTCGCGGAAATGCTCGAAAAATACAGAAACCGCGAGGATGTGACGGAAGAGGAGATCAGGGAATGCATCGCCGATGTTGCAGCGCTTCGGGATCAGGGGAAGCTGTACACGCCGGATACTTTTTCGGAGATTGCGGGGACCTTCAAACAGCGTTCGGGCGATGTTGTGAAGGCGCTGTGCCTGCATGTCGCACACACCTGCAACCTGAACTGCGCATACTGTTTTGCAAGCCAGGGCCGTTTCCACGGCGAACGGGCGATCATGTCGTATGAGGTCGGCAAACAGGCGCTCGATTTCCTGGTAGAACATTCCGGGGCGCGGCGGAATCTTGAGGTGGATTTCTTCGGCGGCGAACCGCTGATGAATTTCGATGTGGTGAAGAAGCTGACCGCTTACGCCCGAAGCATCGAAAAGGAGAAGAACAAAAACTTCCGGTTTACGCTCACGACAAACGGAATGCTGATCGACGACGAAGTGATCGACTTCTGCAACCGGGAGATGTCGAATGTCGTGCTTTCCCTGGACGGACGGAAGGAAACACATGACAGGCTTCGGGTGGATTACGCAGGAAACGGAAGCTACGACCGGATCGTACCGAAATTCCGGAAACTGGTCGCCAAAAGAGGGGACAGGAGCTATTATATGCGCGGGACTTTTACCCACGCGAACCCCGACTTTACGAAAGACCTTTTCCATATGGCGGACCTCGGGTTTACCGAGCTTTCGATGGAACCCGTGGTCTGTGCACCGGACGATCCAGCGGCGCTGACCCCGGAGGATATCGAAATCGTGAAAGAGCAGTATGAAATCCTCGCAAAGGAAATGCTCCGGCGGCAGAAAGAGGGCCATCCGCTGACCTTCTATCACTATATGCTGGACCTCACGGGCGGGCCCTGCATTTACAAGCGGATTTCCGGCTGCGGATCGGGCACGGAATATATGGCGGTGACGCCCTGGGGCGACCTGTATCCCTGTCATCAGTTTGTCGGCGAGGAGCAGTATAAGCTCGGGGATGTCTGGCAGGGCGTAACGAATACCGCGCTTCGGGAAGAGTTCAGAAAATGCAATGCCTATGCCCGTCCGGAATGTGCCGACTGCTGGGCGAAACTGTACTGCTCGGGCGGCTGCGCTGCAAACGCGTACCACGCGTCCGGATCGATCCGGGGCATTTACGAACCCGGCTGCGAACTCTTCCGGAAGCGGATCGAGTGCGCGATCATGATGAAAGCCGCGGAGGCAGAGGACCCCGAGCTCAGAAAATATGCGAAAACCCGGCCTGCGCAGTACCTTGGCTGCGGCGCGGCGGATGACGAAGATTGTGAAGCCTGCGGGGAGTGCTGAGGGCAGGACACAAATACTTCACAAAAAAAGTTAGCACTCACCATTGACAAGTGCTAACAAAAGTGGTATAACGTTCACAGAACAAAGGAACAGAGAAGACCTAAAGGACTGATGGTTCCGATGATCCAAACACTCCGTCCCCTTGCTCAAAGCAGTGACGATCGCGGGAGAACAGACTCTTCCGCAGCGGGTCGCAAAAATGAGTAAAGGAGGATATGACTTATGTTACTGCCCAGTATTTTTGGTGAAGATTTATTTGACGACTGGTTCGGATTCCCGGAGATCAGGGATATGGACCGTATGGAGCGTAAGCTCTACGGACGCCACGCGGACCGTATGATGAAGATGGATGTCCACGAACTCGAGGATCATTACGAGGTGGATAT
>CACYBV010000185.1 GCA_902772745.1 uncultured Eubacteriales bacterium | reverse complement strand
TCAAAACGGATGCCGAAGCTTTCCTCGATATCAATGACCATATACAGGAGGCTGACCGAATTGAAGCCGAGATCCTCCGTAAGGCTCATATCTTCGGTGCAGTTCTCGATCAGGTCCTTTTTGCGGTCGTCTTCCGTGAGCAGGATCTCCTTCAGGCGTTCGACAATTTCTTCTCTTGACATCTTACTTTTCCTCCAGAAGCTGCTGCAGCCCGAGTGCTTTTTGCTGCAGGTATTCGGTGATTTCTTCAATCTGTGTGACTGTCGGACGTTTCCCGTAAAAGGAAGCGACATCCACCGGCTCTCCGATCGCCGCTTCAAGCCGGCTGAAAATGTTTTTCCGTTTCTTCATGACCATCGGGACAATCGGCTTTCCGGCCATCAGCGCCATGAGAACCATGCCTGATTTGAACTGGTGGATCTCCGGGCGCTCCGTCCCGTCGCGGTTGACGGTGCCTTCCGGGAACATGCACACAAGCTCGTCTTTTTTAAGGTGCGCCGCGATTTCCCGCATTGTTGCCGTGCCCGTGTTGTCCCGGTCTACCGGAATGCACTGGAAACAGCGAAACAGGAAGGCGCGCGCCGGTTTGTCGTAAAACTCCTTCAGGCAGACAAAGTGATGGTTCCGGTACCACACGAGGTACTGCATGTAATAAGGATCCAGCATCGTGATGTGGTTCGCGATAAGAAGCGCACCGCCTTTGATGCGGACCTTTTTTCCGCCCGGATAATAACACTTCGGCCGGAACCACAGAAGTCCCGGCGCCGCCGAGATCTTGACAAACCAGAAACCGATTTTATAGATGACGTTCAGAATCTTCTCTTTCATTTATCCTTCTCTGTCTTTACCGGATTTCCGGATCCGCTTTGTTCACCGGCGTTTACGCCGCTCCGCTTCGAAAGGTCCTCCATCATCGCGGCGATCCTCGCCCTGAGCCCGTCGCTCACGCGCTGAATGTTTTCCTTCTCCGAGAGGGACTCTTCCGTATAATCGTATACATTAACGGGCGTTCCGATAAGCACCCTGGCGCGTTTTTTACTGAAATACGAGCCGTTCGTCACGATCGGTATCACGGGGACGCCGGACCGGAGCACGGTGTAGGCCGCGGAGCTTTTAAACTCCAGGGGCCGCGTTTCATGCGGAAGCGGAATCCTCGATTCCGGGAAAATCCCGACAACGCCGCCCTTACGAAGGATCCCGCAGCTTTTTTCCACAAAGCCGAAATCATGCGTATTCCGGTCGACGCGGATGCCCCCGAGGAGCCGGAGGAGGACGTTCAGCGGCTTCTTCTCAAAAAGCACCTCCGCCATCTGCACCCGGAGCGTCCGGGTCCAGAACACAAAGATATAGACCGCATAGTCGAAGACCGAAGTATGATTTGAAATGATGACCGCAGGGCCTTTTATATACCGTCCCTGAACGCTTTTGTCCTCGCAGTATATTTTGGTCCGGAACACTGCAAACTGCAGCGGCCAGGCCGTGATTTTTACAAACCAATTCCAGAAACGGATCCAGAACATATTTTACATCTCCGCCCTGATAAACTCATAGATTTCCTTCAGCGTCGACAGGCTCTGCTCCCCGTTTGCGGGAAACTGTATACCGAATTCGTTCTGAAGTTCCGATACCATTGCAAAATAATCGAGGCTTGTCCCCGAAAGATCCAGGAAGAAGTCCGCGGTATAGGGGATTTCCGACGGATCCTTCTGCAGTACGGCGGCAAAGATGCCGCGCACTTTCAAAAGAAGCGGATCCTGCGGGAGCGCCGTCTCCCGAACGGTATCCGGGTCCAGAAGCTTCATCGCGCCGGATTTCAGGTCTCTTGCGAGGCGGATCCGGTTGAGTTTGAATTCGGAGCCCTGCAGAAGCTCGTCTCCTGTGAAATAAATTCTGCGGACCTCCGACTGCAGCCGAAGCTCCTGCAGCGCCTGAAGCGCCGCGCTTCGGATCTCCTGCAGCCGTTCCTTCGTGCTGAAGCGGTTCACCGACAGAAGAAGCGCCGGCTGGGCCTGCCCCCCTTCCTCCGTTTTCAGCAAGCACAGCTCCCGCACGCCGGGGACGAAAAGTTTCGGCTCGACAAGGTTCGGATTCAGGTTTTCCCCGGAAGGTCCGACTATCAGGTCGTCCTTTCTTCCGAGAATATAGAAATTGCCGGCCTTTTCCTCCGCGAGGTCATGCGAATTAAACCATTCCGGCCGGTCGGTCCGTTTTCCGTCCTCGAGCACAAAATGTGCGAGACTGCTTCCGGAAACCAGAAGCTCGCTGTCCTCATTGATCCTGTAGCGTACGGAGCTTAAGGGCTTTCCTACCGAGCCCGAAATCAGGGTTTTCGGCGCTTCCGTAAGCTCTACCGAGGTGATGCCGATCTCGGACATCCCGTAGCCGTCGGAAAGATGGTACCCGATGCCGTTAAAGAAGCGCAGCACTTCGGGGCGGATTGCGCCGCCGCCCGAAATCAGGAAGGAAATGCTCTCGCCGAAAAGGTTCTCCCGGACTTCCCGGAAGGCTTTTTTGCTGAAAGCGTGCGCAAGCTTCGGAAAAGACGAGAGCTTATCATAGATCGACAGTCCCTTTTCGAATTTCTCAAAGGTTTTGTCTCCGCGTTTTCTGATCGTACTGACCGCCTGGCTGTATACTTTTTCCCAGAACAGCGGTACCGCGAAAATGTGCGTCACCTTATGCCGCCGGATTGTGTTGACGATGGTTTCGGGCGCCATGTCCCGCAGTTCCACAAAGGTCCGCGAAAAGAA
Source organism: uncultured Eubacteriales bacterium (assembly GCA_902772745.1). Lineage (GTDB taxonomy): Bacteria > Bacillota > Clostridia > Lachnospirales > Lachnospiraceae > UBA1267. The sequence goes on along the minus strand of CACYBV010000185.1, from coordinate 7,037 downwards.
CGCAAACCAGGTGTAGACCGCGACAAGACCGAAAATATGATAAAAAGGCAGGAAGCAGAGCTGCTTCAGTTCGCCCTCGTAGTGCCGCTTCATCAGGGCGCAGTCCCGGACGATCTCACGCGCGTTCCGGATGATATTCCAGAATTCTTCACCGGTATAGGCACATACCTTTACATGCTCCGAGGTTCCGGAGGACATGACGTAAATCGCGTCGCCGAAGGGCGCCGGATCGCTGTGGACCGGATCTTCACCGCAGTCCTCCGCCGGCACAATCTCCTTTACAAGGATCGTCGGCAGCTCAAATTCCTTCGAATCTGAAATGACCGCTTTTGCGTCCGCGGAGCGCATCGCGTCTTCAAGTGTCCCGTCGGGAAGCCGCAGGTTCAAAAACAGCGGACTGTGTCCGGTATGAAGCACCGCCCAGAACATCTCGATCCATTCGACTGAGTTTTCCATATGGACGTCAATGACGGAACGCTCCGGCACCTGTTTTTCGCGAAGGAGCCTGCGAAGCGTCACGGTTTTTTTCTCGATGTTCTCCATGCATGCGCCGTAGCTGATCTTTTCGATCCGGTAACCCCGGCTCCGTTCATAAAGCACGTTCTCTTTTTCGGAGAAGAAAAGCGGATAGATTCCGCGGAAGCTGTGTTCCGCCTGCTCCAGTTTCTGAATCTTCGCTTCGACAAAGCTGTCGATCGTCTCATATCCGCCGATATTCTGTAATTCCATAGTCTCCTCACCATGCTGCGCCGTCCGGACGCACATACTGTGAAATATTATAGCACAGTTTTTTTGTGAATACAATTACTTTATTTTCGATATCAGATCATATTGTCCGACAGATTATGTAATGTCTGAAAACAATATCCGGAGCAGCCGGTTTTATCATAACCGCGAAAAAGCAACGAAAGAAGCGGCGGTGCTGCCCGCCGCTTCCTGTTTACAATTTCATTTTCTCTCACACGCCTGCGTCTTACAGATGAGGTACATCGTTTTTCGGTTCGTCCTGAACTTTTTCGCGCTTTGCGACCTCCTCACGGTACATGTCGTTCACCATCTTGGCGAAGGCCTGTTCACGGTTTTCCTCCATCACGACGGTTTGCTGCATCTTCCGCTGAAGGGTCAGCCCCATGAGGGTCTGGCCGATCTTTTCAAAGGCAGGATCCTTCTTAAGCTCTTCCACGCGTTTTTTGAAAGCTTCATAATCAAGATGCGCATCGGGTCCGCCGCCCTGCTTTTCAAACTCGTGAAGGGCTGTCATTTCAGCGGCGAAGGCGCCGACCTTCTTGTAGTTCAGCCTTCTGTCCAGCCGGAAAAGCGCATCCGTAAGCGGCTTTCTGTCCTCGTACCCGTTCCGGATCTTCAAATTCGCCAATCTCTCTCTGCGTGCCGCCTCATCCTTATACTGCCTATTCAGGACATTGCACAGATAAGTGACGGAATAAAGATCCTTGTCGAATTTCTTCTGCTTTTCGCCTTCCTGGAAAGCTTCTTTTATCAGTTTCACCGTTTTCGGATCCTTCGCCATATCCTTCACGACAGGATCATTTTTCAGAACGTTGATGCGTTTTTCGAGCTTCGCCGTATTCAGCATCTTGTCTTCGTACTTCTCATGGATCTTCTCCCGTCTCTGAAATTCCTGAACGGCGATCAGAGAAGCCAGAATCTCTTCCGTGCTCTTGTCGGCATTCTTTTTTCCGTCCATGACCTCATCAAAGATATCCTGCACCAGCTTGTCTGATTTTTTGGGTTCTTTTTTATCATTCAGGAGGTCGAAAACTTCGTTCAGTTCCTTTTTGGAATCAACGTTTTTGGGCGCCTCTATTTCGGGTTCTTCTTTTCCCTCCAGGATGCCGAAAATACCTCCCAGTTTCTTCTGTGCGTAATTTTCATCAACCGGCCCCGATATATTAAGCTCCTTCAGCTTCAGCGCATCGGGAATCAGGTCCTTGATGATCTGCATGGCGCCTTTATGCTTTGAAAGGTATACAGCCTCTTCCCGCTCCGCGCGGATGCGCTCCTGTTCCTGCCGCTGGCGCTCCTGTTCCTGCCTTCTCTGCTCTTCCCGCTCGCGGTCCCGCTGCCTTCTGCGCTCGGCTTCCTGGCCCTCAAAAGCTTCCCAGGCCTGTCGTCTTTCATTCAGCTGGTTCCGCTTTGCCTCCCGCTCCGCCTGGTCCCGAAGCACTCTCCCGTTGTCGATGCGCTCCTGCTGATCCGGACGAAGCGGCGCTGCGTAGCCCTCAATCGTATTGATATTTCCGCCGAAGCCAAGCTCGCACAGTTCGTCATCCGGGCGGTTCTGGTATGCATTTATAAAGCGCGGATCCCGCATCACCTTTTCGATTTCTTCCTGAAGCGCCTCATGCTCTACGACAACCGCGTCGCCGCCGCGGCCCTGGTTTTTCCGCTCCAGAGTCTTCAGCGCGGTTATCATCGCGAGATCACGCGCAGACGGTTTCTCGCCTCTGCGTGCGCAGTCGCTGATCCGCTCCCGGGCATCGTGATACACCTCCGCGATCGTGCCGATCTCCTCCGGGATGATTGCGCGGGGATTCGACTTTTCGTATTCGATGCTGTTTGCGTTGATCCTGCTCGGAATATGACGGCGCGTGTTTAGATTAATACAGTAGGCTTTGAACTGCGCAGGCGACATGATCTGCTTCAAAAAAGCCAGAGAACAGGCCATACGGGTCATGCCGACATCTGATTTCGCCCGGTTCAGGTTCTTCTCGATATACCGTGTTACATTCTCCGCAGCGAGGTAATTTTCTGTCTGGGTGGTTCTCTGAAGGCCCGCCATACTCTGTACGGTCTCCTTCATTGCCCGGTATTCCGCGCTGTCGGATCTCACACGCCAGGTGCGGTTCAGCTGCCCGAGAATATTCTGCGCGCGCGCCGGGGCAGCCTCACTGCCTCCCTGATAGCGGCCGACTTCCTGCTCCATACTCAGGATGTGATTGTTAAGATTGTGCGGCGTCATCAGGGCAAGCGTGTCGAGATTCCCCCGCCGCTCCGCGATCTGAATCGCCGCGCCGTCAAGAATTCCCTGGATATCGTTATTTACGTTGTTGATATTGACAGGACGCACGCCGCCCTGCACACGGTCCAGTTCCCGCTGGTAAGCCACGGTCTGGGCAAGACAGGTCTTTTTATCGTTCGCAGACGTATTGGGATTCCGCGCGGCCGAAAGTGCCTGATCCCGGAAGTTCTCCAGTGACAGACGCTGCGCGCGCTGCCGTTCCTCTTCAGCCCGCCGGGCATCGCGTTCCCGCTGCTGCCGCTGTTCCTCGGAGAGGCGCTGTTCTTCCTGCTGCCGGATGCGCTCTTCTTCCTGCTGCCGCTGCTGTTCCAGTCTCTGCTGCCGCTGCTGTTCCAGTCTCTGCTGTTCACGCTGCCGCTCCTCTTCAGCCAGCCGGTCCGCTTCCCTGCTCCGCAGCTGTGCATTAATCCGGTTCCGCTCCTGGGCTTCGGCTATGCGCCGCTCCCGGGCAAGGTTTGTCTCGCGTTCCCTGGTGCGCTGCTGCTTCCAGTCCTCCAGCCGCTGCTGACGCGCATTTCTCTCTTCCTCCGTCGGATTGTCAATCTCGCCGTCGATAATGCTGTTCACATTGAGGCCGAATTCACAGTAGGCGTTGACGGCGTTCAGACCGTCCCGGAAGGCTGTCTCCCTCTCATCGCTGCCGTCGATAAGAGTCTCGCATACATTGTTGGCGCCGTTATCGAGGCTTGAGGCACTGCTTAAAAAGTTTCCGAAATTCGCGAGCGTATCCAGCGCGGCATCGATTTGGGCGCGGTTCCCCGGAACATTGGGGTCCGATGCCACATCCTGAAGCGCCTGGCTGTATTTGTCAAGCTCGACGCCCAGCCTGCGGGTTTTTCCTGTCTTCATCGACCGCGCGAGATTGTAAAGATAGCGTGAAAACGTGTACAACGCGGTCCGGTTTCTCTGGAAGACGACCGGACCCTTCCTGTTGTTACTTCTTAACTGGTCAACTGTTACTGGCATGGTAAAACCTCCTGTGTTTCGATTTTTTAACTTTTCAGCACCCCGTAAAAATATGACCATGTTTTGGCTGGGAACCTGTTCGCCGGACAATTATGGCGATTTTTCCGCGGGCGGTTAATTCGGCAGGATTTCTCTTAAGGCTTCGCAAAAAGATGACAAAGACGAGAGATTTTCAGATCCGTCAGGTGCATTATACAGCCCTGTGTCCAACAGATGTCCAACAAATCCGGCATTTTTTTAAAACTGCAATAAACTTCCATCTTTTTTCGAAACTCCGCCGCATAAGGAACATATTGCTTGAAAAAGCCCCGTGGATCTGATACAATGAATTCATCAAATATAAAAGGGGGTATTCCCGTGCTTACTGCAAAGGAAAATATGCGTGAAACCATTCTGTGCCGGAATCCCGAGCGCTTTGTCAATCAGTACGAAGCCCTGGCGCTTCTGCCAAACCCGACCGGATTTCGGGGCGAACGGCCGGTGCTCGGGGGACCTCCGGTTGTGAACGCCTGGGGTGTTACCAATGTCTGGCCGGAAGGAACGCCCGGTGCTTTCCCGGTGCATACGCCCGATAAAATCGTTGTCAAAGACATCGAAAACTGGCGGGATTATGTACACGCGCCGTCCCTTGAAGTCTCCGAAGAGGAGTGGGAACGGGCCATCGCGATGTGGGAGGCTGTGGACGGCACGAAAGCCTTTAAAACAGCCATGATCGCGCCCGGGATTTTCGAACAGACCCACCACCTGTGCGAGATTACCAATGCGCTCATTTACTACATGGAGTACGAGGACGAGATGCACGATCTTGTCAAATACCTCACCGAATACGAACTGAAGATGGCTGAGAGCATCTGCGCGCGTCTTCACCCCGAAGCGGTCTTCCACCACGACGACTGGGGCAGCGAAACGAATTCCTTCCTCCGCCCCTCGATGTTCGAAGATTTCTTCCTTGATGCGTACAGGGAAGTTTACGGTTATTATCATAATCATGGTGTGGAATTCATCATTCATCATTCGGACTCTTACTGCGCAAACCTGATCCCCTATATGATCGAGATGGGCATCAACGTATGGCAGGGCTGCATGCACTCCAACAACGTGCCCGAGCTCGTCAGGAAATACGGCGACAAAATCACCTTCATGGGCGAGATCGACAACAAGTTTGTGGATTTCGAAGGCTGGACACCGGAGGACTGCGAAAAAGCCGCGCTTCGGGCGATCGAATCCGTCGGTACGAATAAAGGCTTCATTCCCTGCATCACCCAGGGTGGGCCGGGCTCCGTATATAAAGGAACCTACAAGGCGCTCTCGGACGCGATCGACAGATACAACCTGGCGCACTTCGGCGGAACCGAGGAAGAACTGGAGGCTTCGCGGCTTCCGATGCGGATCATGTTCTGATCCCCGGGCGAAAAAAATTCTCAGAAAAAGACCATTGAAAGGACCGATCAGATAATGAAAGAAGTATTCGTGGAAGGAAGGACCCTTCCGGAAGCCTATCACAGGGCGCTCCTCGCGCTTCAGGATGCTCCGGTCATCCCCTGCCCCGACTGGAATACGGAGCAGAAGGAAGTCAGCATGACCTATGTCGTACACGAACCGATGGCGGAGCCGATGATCTCACGCCTGTTCTTCGGCGATCCCAGGAGCCTCGAGCAGTACCGGCAGGAAATGCTCGACGGCATCATGGATTTCGAAATCGACCGGGGCAACTGGGTTTACACTTATCACCAGCGCTACGCTTACCAGTATTCTTTTATTATCGAGGAGCTCAGAAGGAATCCCTGGTCCCGGCGCGCCGTGATGGATATCCGTTCTCCGGAGGACATGGGTTCCGACGATCCCGCCTGCTGGCAGCATGCGCAGTACTTTGTCCGCGACGGAGCGCTGCACTGCAAAATTCTTTTCCGCTCCAACGACGCATGCAAGGCTTCTTTCATGAATGCGTTTGCACTGATCCTTCTGCAGAAAAAGATCGCGGACGAGCTGGGGCTTCCGATGGGCAGCTATACCCACCGCGCCAACAGCTTTCACTGCTACGCCAGGGATTTTGAACTTCTTGACGGTTATATCCAGAGGATTCAGCGCGGCGACGAGCTGGAGTACGAATATGAAGGCGACTGGGATGAGCTGATGGAAGAACAGCGGCCCGCGATCGCGATGATGGTCCGCGAGCAGAAGGAAAAAGGAAACTGACGGGTTTCCGAAAGCAGCCTTTCGGAGCCTGAAACGTGATCACTCAGGCGGGTTTTTCGTACCCGCCTGTCTGTTTTTCAAGACCGTTATTTCCCGGGGAGTGTACCGATGGTCAGAATCAGCTTTCCTTATCAGAATACATCTGTTGAAGTCCGGGACGGGACTTCTCTTCTCGCGGCGGAAATCGCAGCCGGCCTGCAGCCGGACGCCCCCTGCGGCGGAAACGGAACCTGCGGAAAATGCCGCGTTGAAATCCTGACGGAAGACGGCAGGCGAAAATCCGTGCTGGCCTGTGAAACAGAGGTCCGCCGGAATCTCACGGTATTTCTGAAATCCGATAAAAAACACCGGATCCTGACAGCAGGCTCCGACGGCCAGTTTGAACTTTCCCCGGCTGTCCGGGCATATCCGCTTGAAGTGGAACCGGCAGGCCTGAAGAATCCCCGTTCCGAATGGACGTGTCTCAGGGAAGCAGTCCTTCGGGCCGGCGGGCCGGAAATCCGTCCGGATCCCGGGATTGCAGACGGACTTCAGCAGAAATTGCGCGCGCTTTCGTATGCGCCGCAGGCAGTTCTGTACCGGGAGGAACTTCTGGACCTCAGGAAGGAAGGCCGGGTGCTTTCAGCCGCCGTCGATATCGGAACCACCACCATTGTCCTCTATCTTGCGGATACCGAAAGCGGGAAACTTCTTTCGGCAAGGAGCATGCTGAATCCGCAGACCGCATTCGGCGCCGACGTAATCAGCCGTGCAAACCACGCGATGAAGCATTCCGTGAAAGAACTGTCTGACATGGTCCGAAATGCAGTCGGAAAGCTGATTCGGGAAGCGCTTT
>CACYBV010000184.1 GCA_902772745.1 uncultured Eubacteriales bacterium | reverse complement strand
TCAGCGTCGGACGGCCGTGCGGACAGGCGTAGGGGTTCTCCAGTGTCAGGAGCTCCCGTAAAAGTGCATCCGCTTCCTGAAAACTCAGGAGGTTTTCTCCCTTGACAGCAGCCTTGCATGACATGGATGCCAGCTTTTCGAGGATCATTTCCGGCGTCTGTTTCACACCGAATTCCTCTTCCATTTCTCCGAGCATTTCCATGAACAGCGCCTTCATATCAAGGCCGTACAGATCATAGGGGACGGCGGATATCGCATATTCCTTTCCCCCGAAGCCGGAGATCTCATAGCCAAGCTCCGAAAACGCGTCCATATAGCGGTTCAGAAGAAGTTCCTCCCTGGCGCTCAAACTCACCGTAATCGGCGGTGAAACGTTCTGAGATGGATGCTTCCTTTCCGAAAGGTCTTTCATTTTCCGCTCAAAGAGCACCTTTTCATGCGCCGCATGCTGGTCCATGATGTAAAGTTTGTCCTGAAGCTCGATGAGCCAGAAGGTTTCGAAAACCTGACCGATCAGCCGGTGTTTTCTGTAGCCTTCGCCGGATATCAGTTTTGTTCCGGGAAATTCCGCCTGCACAGGCTTCAGCTTCTTTTCCCTGAGCGTTTCGGTGACATTCTCGAAACCCGGTATATCCGAATACTGGTTTTCAGCCGGTTTTTCCGCCTTTTCCCGAACGTAATCCGAAAAGCCGCGGAAAGGTTCCCTGTTGTCCCGGAGATCCTTCTCCTGTTCCCGGCTGTTCTCCTGTAATAATATACCCTGAGCCCCGCTTCTGTCAAACGGAACCGGAGTTTTTTCAATGCGCTTCAGTTCAAAAGGCTCCGGAGGCGCCGGGAAGATTTCTTTCCTGTCCTCCGTTTTCCGGGCGCCGATCACTTCTTCCCGCGTAAGGTCCTTATCCTGGAGCCCCGCACGCACGGCGGAAAGGACCGCTTCATAGACTGCGGGTTCATTCCGGAAGCGGAGTTCCATCTTCTGCGGATGGACGTTCACGTCAAAGAGCGCCGCCGGAAGATCGATGTATAGCACGGTCAAAGGATAACGGTGCTGCATCATATAAGGCCGGAAAGCCTCTTCGATCGCCTTTGTGATGATTTTGTCCTTCACAAAGCGCCGGTTGACGAAATAATTTTCAAAGCTGCGGTTCCCTTTCGCAATTACCGGTTTCCCGATAAAGCCGCTCACACGGATCCCTTCATGCTCCGAATCGATTTCCTCCAGCTCTTTTGCCGTTTCCCGCCCGTAAATCGAATAGATCAGGCTGCGGATTTTCCCGTTTCCGGAAGTTGCAAGCCGTGTCTGCCCGTTTACGATCAGGCGGAAGCTGATATCGGGCCTTGAAAGCGCCATTTTCTCCAGCAGGTCCGAAATATAGCTGCCTTCGGTGATCGGGGTTTTCAGGAATTTCCGCCGCGCAGGCGTGTTGTAGAAAATATCCTTCACCAGGAAGGTTGTCCCGTCCGGGGCTCCGATATCAGTGAAGGAAACCTCTTCCCCTCCGTTGATTTCATACGAACTTCCGACGGGCTCCGATTTCTGCTTGGTGATCAGCTCCGTTCTCGTTACCGCCGCAATCGAGCTCAGCGCCTCTCCTCGGAATCCGAGACTTCGGATATCCTGAAGGTCCACGGCGCTTTCGATTTTGCTGGTCGAATGCCTTAAGAATGCCGCAGGAATTTCCGCTTTCGGAATTCCGCATCCGTTGTCGGTGACGCGTATGAGGTCGATTCCGCCGTTTTTCAGCTCGACCGTCACCGCCGTCGCTCCTGCATCAATTGCATTCTCCACAAGTTCCTTCACAACCGAACTCGGCCGCTCAATCACTTCTCCCGCGGCGATCTGGTCGATTGTCAGCTTGTCCAGCACATGAATGGCGGGCATCTTTAGAAAGCTCCTTTATCAGACCCGGTTGTTCAGTTTCGACTGAATCCGGTACAGGGTATTGATCGCGTCCAGAGGCGTCATTGTCGACAGTTCAAGCTCCCTGATTTCCCGGAGCACATCCTCATCCTTCACGGTATCGAAGAGGCTCATCTGGTTCGCGTCCACATCGTCCGGTTTCTCCACGCGTTTTCTTGTATTCATGCCGACTGCGGCATACTGGGCAATTTCCCGCGCCCGCTGTGCGATGTCGGTGTCGATGAGTTCTTCCACCAGTTCATCCGCCCGAACCAGCACCGGTTTCGGGACGCCCGCAAGCCTTGCGACCTGAATTCCATACGACTTGTCCGCACCGCCCGGAACGATTTTCCGAAGGAAAATGATGTTGTCGCCCTGTTCCCGCACGGAAATGCAGTAATTATTCACGCCGGGGATTGCGCCCTGAAGCTCCGTAAGTTCATGGTAATGCGTCGCAAACAGGGTTTTTGCGCCGATCAGACGCGGGTCTGCGATGTATTCGACAACCGCCCAGGCAATCGCAAGCCCGTCAAACGTGGAAGTCCCCCGGCCGATTTCGTCGAGAATGATCAGACTCTTTTTTGTGGCGTTCCGGAGGATGTTCGCAACCTCCGTCATCTCCACCATAAAGGTGGACTGGCCGGAAGCGAGATCGTCCGAAGCGCCGACTCTCGTGAAAATCCGGTCGGAAATGCAGATATCCGCCGAATCCGCCGGCACAAAGGAGCCGGTCTGCGCCATCAGGCAAAGCAGCGCTGTCTGGCGCATATAGGTGGATTTTCCGGCCATGTTTGGGCCGGTTATGATCGCAATCCGATTGTCGCCGGTGTCAAGAAGTGTATCGTTCGGAACGAACTGTTCGGAATGGATGATGCGTTCGATCACGGGATGGCGGCCGCCCCTGATGGCGATCCGGCCTTTTTCGTTGATTTTCGGACGAACATAGCGGTTCCGGTCCGCGACATAGGCAAAAGATGCCAGGGCGTCCAGCGCCGCAAGCGCGGCCGCGGTTTTCTGCACCCGGTCCGTCTCTGCCGAGACGGTATCCCGAACTGTTGAAAAAAGCTCGTATTCCAGTGCGGTCAGCTTGTCTTCCGCGCCGAGGATCATGTCCTCAAGTTCTTTCAGTTTGGGCGTAATGTAGCGTTCCGAACCGGTGAGCGTCTGCTTGCGGACAAAATAGTCGGGAACGAGGTCCTTAAATGAATTCGTGACTTCGAGGTAATAGCCGAAAACTTTGTTGAAGCGGATCCTGAGATTTTTGATTCCGGTCTTTTCCCGTTCTTCCGCCTCGATTTCCGCGATCCAGCTCTTTCCATCCGTCTGGGCTTTCCGGTATCGGTCGACGTCGTCATTAAATCCGTCGCGGATAATCCCGCCTTCGTGTACGAGAATCGGCGGCTCCTCCGCAATCGACTCGAGGATCAGCGCATAAAGGTCTTCCAGCGGGTCAATCTGATCGCAGAGCTCTGAAAGCAGCGCCGATTTCACAGAGCGCAGCAGCGTCTTAATATGCGGAAGCATTTCAAGGGAATTCCTGAAAGCCAGAAGATCCCTCGGATTCGCGGTTTTATAGCTGATGCGGCCGAGAAGCCGCTCAAGATCATACACCGGATTCAGGTATTCCCGAAGCTCCTCGCGGAGAATCGGGTCTTCCTTCAGTTCCTCCACCGCATCCTGCCGCCGCAGGATTTCCGCGCGCTCGAGAAGCGGCTGCTCGATGTATTTCCGGACGGTGCGCGCGCCCATAGCGGTTTTTGCATGATCGAGAACCCACAGGAGCGATCCCCGTTTCTGTTTCTCCCGCATCGTCTCAGTCAGCTCCAGGTTCCGCCTTGTCGCCTGGTCTAGAAGCATAAAGCGGCTCAGCGAATAGACCTGCAGATGCGAAATATGCCGGAGTTCCGTTTTCTGTGTATCCAGGAGGTAAGACAAAAGCGCGCCTGCCGCGGCCGCAGCCGAAGGAAGCGCCGAAAGTCCGAGACTCTCCAGGGAAATGACCCCGAAATGCTTTTTCAGTATGTCCTGTACGTTTTCTTCCCGGAAGCGGAAAGCGCTTTCCGCGGAAATCGAGAAATTCAGCCGGAGCCGGAGTTCCGAAAGATCCGCGCCGGAAAGTGAAAAAGCTTCGTTTGTAATGATTTCCGCCGGAGCAAAGCGGCTGATTTCATCGTAAAGCTGTTCTTTTTTCTGAAGTTCCGAAGCGTAAAAATCGCCGGTCGTTACATCCGCAAAAGATATTCCAAACTCACCGCTCTCATACACGATGCACATGATGTAGCGGTTTCTGGTCTCGTCGAGCGCCCCCGCATCCGTCAGGGTTCCGGGTGTTACGACACGGATGACTTCACGCTTTACAAGGCCTTTTGCGAATTTCGGGTCTTCCATCTGCTCGGCAATCGCAACCTTGTGGCCATTCTCGACGAGTTTTGTAAGGTATGGCTCCACCGCGTGATAGGGAACGCCGCACATCGGTGCGCGTTCCTCAAGGCCGCAGTCTTTTCCGGTAAGCGTCAGCTCAAGTTCACGGCTGACGAGCTTCGCGTCGTCGAAAAACATTTCATAGAAGTCACCGAGGCGGTAAAACAGGATGCAGTCCGGATATTCTTTTTTTGTTTCCAGATATTTCTCCATCATCGGAGAAAGCGCCATGGATTACCTCCTCTTCAGTCTTACTCGGATAATTCGCCGATATAGTAAAATCCTTTGCTTTCGATGAGCTTCACCGGAACAATCGATCCCACGAGATCTGTTCCGCCCTTAAAATGCACCATCGTATTGTTCGAAAGACGCCCGCTGACCATATGGGGATCCTGGCGGTTCTGCTCTTCGACAAGTACCGGAAGCGTTCTTCCGACGTCACGGCCGGAAACTTCCTGTCCGATTGTCTGGACCAGCGCGAGGAGCCGGTCAAAGCGGTCCTTGACTATGTCTTCCGGGACCTGGTCCGGCATCTTCGCCGCCGGCGTACCGGTCCGCTTCGAATAGATAAAGGTGAAGGCCGAATCGAATCGGACTTTCCGGACAACGTCGAGCGTCTCCAAAAAATCCTCTTCGGTTTCACCGGGGAAACCGACAATGATATCGGTCGTAATTGAAATATCCGGAACCGCCCTGCGAAGCTTTTCGACAATCTCAAGGTAGCGTTCCTTCGTATAATGCCGGTTCATTTTTTCAAGAAGCCGCGAGCTTCCGGACTGCAGCGGCAGATGGAAATGGCTGCAGATCTTTTCGGAGGATCCGAGCACTTCTATGAGATCGTCCGAGAGGTCTTTCGGGTGCGAAGTCATAAAGCGGATGCGCTCGATTCCCGGGACTTTTTCCACTTCACGCAGAAGCTCCGAGAAACTCAGAGGTTCCGGAAGTGTTTTTCCGTAGGAATTGACATTCTGTCCGAGAAGCATCACTTCCTTCACGCCGTCTTTCGAGAGCTGCTCGATTTCACGGATGATATCGAGAGGATTCCGGCTCCGCTCCCGCCCCCTCACATAGGGAACGATGCAGTACGTGCAGAAATTATTGCAGCCGAACATGATGTTGACGCCGGATTTGAAGGGGTATTTGCGGACCGCGGGAAGGTCTTCCACGATCTCGTCCGTGCCTTCCCAGACCTCGATCACCATCCGTTCTTCGGTCTCCATGCGGTACATCAGTTCCGCCAGCCGGAAGATGTTGTGCGTTCCGAACACGAGATTTACGAAGCGGTATTTTTCCCGGATCGTCTGCACCTCGTCGGGTTCCTGCATCATACAGCCGCAGACCGCGATCTTAAGACCCGGATTGGAACGCTTTTTTACGGAGTTCAGGGTTCCGAGCCGGCCGTAAATCCGAAGGTTGGCATTTTCACGTACCGTACAGGTGTTATACAGCACAAAATCGGCCTGTTCCTCTTTTGCTTCTTCGACATATCCGATTTCCCGGAGGATTCCTGAAAGTTTCTCGGAATCCCGGGCGTTCATCTGGCAGCCGAAAGTTTCGATATGAAAACGGAGCTTCCGCCCGAGCGCTTTTTCTTTTTTCTCCGCGATTTTGCGCATTTTCGCGATAAATTCCTGCTGACGGAGTCCTTCTTCCGTATGTTTTTCCTGATTCATCAGAGATTTTCCCTTAATTATGCAGTACGACTTCGCTGCGTTCCCCGAGCCGGAAGCTGACGGGGCTTTCAAAATTCACGTCGACGAGTTTGCTGTACTCTGCGCCCTGAACGGTTTCAAAAGCGATCGTTCCCTTGTGCGGCAGACCGTCGGCATTGTGGTATTCAAAATCCGCGACGCCGTTCGGCTGGTATACCGCGATGACATTCTCCAGAACAGGGAGGAGCTCCCCGGAAGCCGGGCTGTAATTATACATCGTAAAGATCAGATGATTCCCGTCTTCCTGATGGATGCGGACCACGATCTCCTCTCCTTCCGAGAGACCGAAATCACCGATTTTCGAAGCATCCGGCTGGATTGTCCGTTTGTTGTCGGGCATGGTCGTGTAAGACATGTAATTCGTACTGCTCGTCACATAATAGCCGTCAAAAGTCTTATACAGAAGGAACGGCGTCCCGTTGTTCATAATATATATTTTTGCCGTGATATCAAAAGCCCCGCTGTAATTCACGACATTTCCCGGGGTATCCGCTGCGTCAAACTGCGGCGCGGCGTGAAATACGATGCCCTCTCCGTTGTCGCCGGATTTGATGATTGTAACAATGCCTGTTTCGGAAATATCCTGTCCGATCACCGGAAGGCTGTGCATTTCATCCGACCTCAGCGCACGTACGGAAGTATCCTCCGGCGCCGTTTCGATTTCCTCATATCCCGCAACAGTCGTATCGTCTTCCTTTTCGGTCTTCACATCGGTACTTTCCGGAGTCGAGACGGTTTCGTCCGGTTTCGAAAAAGCTGTATCCGGGTTCGCGGCCGAATCCTGATTCGTCTGAAATTCGGGAACGAACTCGGTTTCCGCCACTGCCTGGGCGGGAGTATCGTTCTCCACTACAGCCTGCTGTATTCTGGATTTTCCGTTCCCGAACACAAGATAAAAGAATATGAATAGCAGTCCGAGAATCAGGACGGACAAAATTGAAAAAGCTACAGTAAACAGTTTGCTGCGGAACATGGGATCAAGGTCTCCTCATCATAAACTAAACAGAAATTATAACACATCCGAAGTTTTTTTACAATACAAAAAGTTGCCTTATAGTTTCCCCC
>CACYBV010000183.1 GCA_902772745.1 uncultured Eubacteriales bacterium | reverse complement strand
TCTCTCTTCGCACTGAGCTCCTCCTATTCCGAGGACGTAATTGACAAAAAGCATGAATATGAAAACGCAGAGGCAGAATTCGCGGAAGATCCCGCTTCGCTGAAAACGGTAAAAACAACGCTCGACACGCTCTGTTCAGCTCTGGAGCTGGCACCTCTTACAAAGGCGTAAGTTCAGGAAGTGCTTTTCGGAATACAGGATTTTCATGGGAAAGCTTATGGCTGGAACCCGCAGGTTTCTCCGGAGACGCTGTACCGCGCGACGGAAGCGGGCGGTTATCTCCTAAGAACGAAAATCCGTGCTGCGATCGAATTCTTTGACCAGTTGTATCAGTACGGCGAAGCGGGAGAGACGAAGATTACGGAGCTTGGAAAAGAGAGCTTTGAAGAGGAGGACGTTCCGGAACTGTTCCCGGAGGGTTGAAAGAGGTGCAACATGGTTCTCAACGTATTCGAACAATTTTACTCCGCCGAGATGACCGCGAACGGCCGCCCGCGCCACGCTGCCCTCGTCATGCTGATCTCGGACTCGGAAGAGGGCAGAATCCGCTACGAAGCGGCCGTTACATTCTTTCCCTATGATGATCCGGAGGACTTTGCGGTTTCCTACGACGCATACTTCAGCAAAGTGCTGTACGACGAGCCCGGTAAACGCTCAAAAAAGCGTGAAACGGAACTTTTACTGGATTTTCGCAGGATTATCGACGAAATGGCGGAAAGGCCCGAAAACAGCCCGAATTTTGCAGATAACGGGACGCTGTGGACGCCGGGAAAGGTTTTCTGGGACAAACCGCTCCGGCCGGCCCGGGGAGATCATGAGCTTCCGCCGCTTTCAGAGGAAAACAAGGCGGCGGGCGGAGACAATGAACCGGTTGAAGCTGATGCAGCGGCTGAATCCGGCAGATTATCGGATAATAAGGAGAAAATCGGAATGGGAAGAAAGAATTTCGGCGCAAAGCCGCTCAGTATCCCCCAGCCTGTGTGGATCATTGCGACTTACGATGAGAACGGTGTTCCGGATGCTATGAACGCGGCCTGGGGCGGCATCAGCGAGGAGAATGAAGTATCGGTCTGCCTGTCGGTCGGACACAAGACCTGCAAAAACTTTGAGAAAACAGGAGCTTTTACGATCAGCATGGCGGATGCGGAGCACATTGCCGGCTGTGATTATGTCGGGATTTCCTCTGGGAACCAGACGCCGGACAAGTTTGCCCGCGCCGGTTTTACAGCGACAAAAAGCGCGTTTGTCAACGCGCCTGTGATCAATGAACTTGCGGTCTGCCTTGAGTGCCGGGTGAAGGAATTCAGCCATGAAACCTGCATCCTGAAAGGGGAGATTGTGAATGTCAGCGTGTCGGATCTGGCGCTGACGGAGGGAAAAGTGGATCTTGCAAAGGTAAAACCGGTCTGCTTTGACCCCTTCAACAACGCCTATCATGTGATCGGGGAGAAGGTTGGAGATGCATTTGGCGCCGGAAAAGCGCTTCTGTGAGGAAAATCCGTAAAGCAATCAACTGCCGCAGAAGGGCGTTTCTTCAGAAAAAGACCTCCTGCGGCGGTTTTTCAGTCCGCAGCTTCTTCCGCCTCGATTTCTCTGATCACGCATTCATTGCCCTGCTGCAGCCAGGTTTCTCCGGACCCGCAGAAGGGGCAGGTACGGCCGTAACGCACGGTCTCATAAGTTCTTTTGCAGCTGTCGCACCAGGTGACTGCGGGGATTTCTTCGATCCGAAGATCCGCCTCCGCAATCACCGGGTGCTTCTTTTTGAAATAGTTCCAGCAGTCCGTGAAATAATCCGTGACGATTCCGCTGACTTCGCCAACCTGAAGCGTGACGGAGCCGATCTTTTTAAGATCCTGCTCCGCCGCGAGCTCTTCCAGTGTTTTCGTGAGATGAATCACGATGCCCATTTCGTGCATGGGGAAATCCTTTCGTATCCGGACTGATGTATACAGGCGATGCCGACGGGTGCTGGAATGGACTTGCTGTTTCGGAGACCTGGAACCGTCTCCGAAGCGGAAGATCCTAAAAAAACACCCGCCGGTGTCAGCTTTTTCGCAGCAGCCTGCAGTATCACACCCGGCTTTCGTCGCCGTCCATCATTGCCTTCAGGTCTGCGCCGTTTCCGGTATGCGGATGCGTCTTGTGGAATTCCTTCGTGGCTGCATTATATTCTTTCCGTTTCTTCCGCATCTCTTTTGCTTCTTCGGAACCGCTGTTTTTGATGATGTTGATGCCCCGCTTCACGGCGTAGGAGAGTAGGCCGCCGACCTTGTCCTCCGCGCGGCGCATGTCGGAATTCTGCGGATGATCACGCAGGAGGTGGATTGCGTCGAATTCGCAGCGCGTCGTGCAGAGTCCGCAGCCGATGCACTTGTTGGGATCGACGATTGTGGCGCCGCAGGAAAGACAGCGGGAAGTTTCGATCTTCACCTGCTCTTCTGTGAGCGCAAGTCTTGGATCGCGGAAGCCCGAAAGCCGGTCGACCGAAGGATCGAAGCCGGGCTCCTGACGTCCCGCGGTATCATAGGAGTCGATCGCGATGTTGTTTTTATCGAGCTCCTTGAAGTAACGGCGGTCGCGGGCGAGCTTCTGCGGTACATTGTTTTTCGATACGAAGCGGATCAGAGATTCCGCGGCTTCATGGCCCTGGCCGATCGCGTCGATCACGAATTTCGGGCCGGTGAAGACATCGCCGCCGACGAAAATCGCCGGGTCTTCGGTCTGGTAGGTGAATTTGTCAGCGATCGGATAGCTTCCGCGGAAGGTGACGCCGGTACCCTTGAGGAG
>CACYBV010000182.1 GCA_902772745.1 uncultured Eubacteriales bacterium | reverse complement strand
AGACTCTGGGCGCGGAAGAAAATCCAGGAAAAGGACACGAGCACAAAGGTGAGGATCCGCCCGAAAAACCGGGAGACCGGCCCTTTCTCCTGCTTTCCCTTATTGTTCTTAATGTTCTTATTATTCTTATTGTTCTTTTCTGTCGGATTCTTCTCCTCTTTTCCTTTTCGCTGAGGATGAAGGTGTTTACCTGCAAATCTCTCGATGGATACATATAGTCCGTTGAGCAGGCCCCAGATCACATATCCCCAGTCCGCGCCATGCCATAAACCGCTGAGTCCGAAGGTGATCAATGTGTTGGCGGTCGTGCGGGCCTCAGAGCAGCGGCTGCCTCCGAGAGGGATATAGACATATTTTGTCAGCCAGTTGTTCAGAGACATATGCCAGCGGCGCCAGAACTCTCCCACGGAGGAAGACAGATAGGGCTGTCTGAAGTTCTGCTTCAGGCGGAAGCCCAGTATTTTGGCTGCCCCGATCGCAATGAGAGAATACCCGGCAAAATCGCAGTAAATCTGCAGGGCAAAAAGAAATGTGCCAAAGAGAAGTGTCGCTCCCAGGCAGACATCGGGGTTCAGATAGATAAAATCCACCGCCACTCCAAGCGTATCCGCGACAACCATCTTCATGAATTCCCCATAGAGCACCATGATAAAGCCCTCGCGGAAGAGAAGCACATCAAACCTCTGGCCCCGGTCCAGCTGCGGGAGAAAATCGCCGGCCGCCTCGATCGGTCCCTGCACCACCTTGGGGAAGAAGGAAATATAGATCGCAAAACGCAGAATATTTTTTTCCGCGGGGATCGTCCCCCTGTAAACATCAACGAGGTAGGAAATAAAAGTGAAGGTGATAAAACTGATTCCGAGCGGAACAAGCAGATGCAGGGTGAATGCGTCTCCTTTCCGGGAAAATATGCCGTGAAGATTGACAGAGAAGAAATTAAAGTACTTGTAGAATGCCAGAACTGCCACATCAAGGATCACTCCCGCTGTCATGGCCCTCTTTCTTTCTCTGCTGCCCGGCTCGAAACGGGAAAGGGCCATTGCCGCCAGATAATTCAGGACGGTAAAAGAAAGGAGATATAAAAGCAGGACGGGGCTGTAAAAGGCATAGAAGAAATAACTTCCCAGCAAAAGGAAATATCTGCGCGCTCTGACCGGCAGAATGTAATATAGCAGTACAAACACAGGAAAAAACAGCATAAACGGAGAACTGTTAAATGTCATATATAGTTCCCTTTCATCAGGCAGGGCTTACAGCCGGTCCAGCCGGTAATTTATAAGCACTGTCAGTAAAATGAAACGGCCGGACAAGGTCATTCGTCCGGCCGTATATCTATGTCCGGAATCATTGCAGTCTGATTTGCGGGCAGTTCAAATTCTCTTTTACGGATTATTGTTTCAATCCTTCCAGCAGTTCTGAGCCAAATACAGGCACATCACTTTGCATCAGTTCCGTCAGCGTATTCTTTGCGCTTTTTACAGTAGTCACATCAGAGAAAACAACCAGGAGAAGGTTTTCCGGAAATTCAGGTACGGAATCTTCCTCGAATTCGTCATCGTTATCGAAAGTCACTCTGTTCATCTCGATGGAATAGTCTTTTTTCAGAATCTCCTTCTGTTTTTTCAAAATTCCTTCCGCCCATCGGGACGTCTTTCCCATAGTCATTACAGAAATAGAAGAAACTCCTTTTGACTTCGCGTACCTGGCAATATGGATACAGACCTTCTTCAAATCAGTAAGTGCCTGCCCGGAGCCGCCGGTTCTGAGCTCATAAATTTTCCGGTCGTGCAGGAATCTCTGCAGCTTTCCCTTGTAGGGATAGGAATAAATACTGCCGAAGGAACGGATCCCCGCCATCTCCTCCAGGTCGTCCTTGTGCCTCAGAGTGCGCCTGAAGACCATGTGGCAGAACAGAATGCCCGCATACAGCATCATGCCAAGCAGAAGGCCTGCAATAACCTTTTTTGCCGAGGGAAGGGGGAAGGACGGCGCGGGCTCATCCCCGAACAGAATCAGAGAGATATCATTCTGCATTTGCTCCATGGTGTAGTCAAGATAACTCTCCTCTCCTACCGCTTCTTTCAACTCCGCTATTTTGATGGCCTCTTCCGTTGTCGGTTCTGAATCCTCACCATTTTTAGCGATCTGTTCCTCAATCTGCTGCTGCAGAATCTCCTCAAGATTGTCCGCGTCCTTTTTGGAGCGCAGACTCTTTGCCCACTCCAGAGGCTTTCCGTATACAGCAATAAATTCCACCAGAATCTTTTCTTCATCTGACAATCTGCTGAAAGTTTTCGCGAAACTGCTTTTTGTTTCAATCAGCTGATCATGCTTCTGGTTCTTCCTGTCCATCCTGGTCAGGTTGGTCGTCTTATAATCTGTGGCGGAGACAAGCTGAATATCATACTTGCCGGTTGCCTTGGCGATCCGGTCTTTCGCGGATTTGATATAGTCCTCAAAAGCTGCTCTCAATTTCGTGCTGTCGGTATCTTTGGGGACGATCGCTGTAATGGAAAAAGTGGAGGTGTTCCGCATTTTTCCGCTATTGTCGCTGTCCAGGGCATTAAACCAGTAGAGCTCGCCGATGATCTCGCCGCTCGCGCTGACTCCGATTGCCTCGCCCACTTT
>CACYBV010000181.1 GCA_902772745.1 uncultured Eubacteriales bacterium | reverse complement strand
TTACTGAGAAAACGCCGCAGGAAATCGGAAATACAGAGACGATTCCAATTGACTTCCCGCGGCGCTTTTGTTATAATTTTTCTAAATATCCGAAAGTTTCAGAAAGGCATCAAAGGTTTACAGACACACGGTTAAAAAAGGAGAGAGACATGGGTCGTATTATCGGAGACGGAATTACCTTTGACGACGTTCTGCTGGTTCCCCAGTATTCGAACGTCACTCCCAACATGGTCTCGCTGCGGACCAGACTGACGAAAAAAATTTTCCTGAACATTCCTCTTATGAGTGCCGGTATGGACACTGTCACGGAACATCGCATGGCGATTGCGATGGCGAGACAGGGTGGTATCGGCATTATTCATAAGAACATGTCGATTCAGGAACAGGCCGAGGAAGTGGATAAGGTCAAACGCTCGGAGTTCGGTGTCATCACCGATCCGTTCTATCTCTCGGCAGATCATACCCTCGCGGATGCGAATGAGCTGATGTCCAAGTACCGGATTTCCGGCGTTCCGATCACGGAAGGCAGGAAACTGGTCGGCATTCTCACGAACCGCGACCTGAAGTTCGAGACGGATTACAGCAAGAAAATCTCGGAGTGCATGACCTCCAAAGGGCTTGTGACTGCGAAGGTCGGGACGACGCTCGAAGACGCCAAGAAAATACTCGGTGCGGCGCGCGTCGAAAAGCTGCCGATCGTGGACGACGATTTCAATCTGAGGGGACTGATCACAATCAAGGATATTGAAAAAGCGATCAAGTATCCGAATTCCGCCAAGGACGAGCAGGGACGGCTTCTCTGCGGTGCTGCGGTCGGTGTAACCGCAAATGTCCTCGAGCGCGTGGACGCTCTTGTGGATGCCGGGGTTGACGTTGTTGTCATCGATTCCGCACACGGACATTCGCAGAATATTATGAATACCCTGAAGCTGATCAAGGGAAAGTATCCGGATCTCCAGGTCATCGCCGGAAACGTGGCGACCGGAGAAGCAACGCGTGACCTGATTGAGGCCGGCGCGGACTGCGTCAAGGTCGGTATCGGCCCCGGTTCGATCTGCACGACCCGTGTGGTTGCGGGCATCGGCGTTCCGCAGATCACGGCGGTCATGGAAGCATACGAAGTTGCAAAGGAGTACGATGTGCCGATCATTGCAGACGGCGGCATCCAGTTCTCCGGTGATATTGTCAAAGCGATTGCGGCCGGCGCAAATGTCTGTATGATGGGTTCGCTGTTCGCAGGCTGTGATGAAGCGCCCGGCGCGACCGAACTGTATCAGGGCAGAAAATACAAAGTCTACCGCGGTATGGGGTCTCTGGCAGCCATGGAAGCAGGTTCCAAGGACCGCTACTTCCAGGAAGGCGCAAAGAAACTCGTTCCGGAAGGTGTCGAAGGGCGCGTGGCTTACCGCGGCTCCGTGGAGGATACGGTGTTCCAGCTCCTCGGCGGTCTCCGTTCCGGAATGGGCTACTGCGGAACTCCGGACATCGAGAGCCTGAAGCGTGACGGAAAGTTCATCAAGATTTCGGCAGCCGGTCTTCGCGAAAGCCATCCGCATGACATTCATATCACCAAAGAGGCGCCGAACTACAGTGTAGAAGAATAACTGACTGGTGGGGACAGGTTTCGGATATCAGACTGACAGATGGAACCTGTCCCCATCTGTTCGTTTTTTGCAGCCTGCGATGAGGAAAACCGACGCATTCTTGCGTACGGAGATTTGACAAATGCCAGAAGTCCCGGAATGCGGCTTTATTACGCTTCCGGTGATTTGCTGTTCAGGAAAAGGCCATGAAGAAAAGACTGATAAGACTCCTCACAATCTTTCTTGCGGCGGTCTGCTGTATGAGTTTATCCGGCTGTCTCGTCGGTTCTGCGCTTCTTTTCGGGGAAGGTGCCGGGGATTCCGATGATGAAACAAAAGTGGGTTTTGCTACATGGACACCAAGCAGCGCTGAAACCGGAAAAGCCGATCGGCCGGACAAACCGACGGAGACCTCTCCGGAGGAAAGCGATGCGGATTCACAGGAGGAGGGATCGGAAGCTATCGAAACGGAAGAAGGATCATCGGAAAATACCGGACCAGCTGCTGCGGAAAGCGAATCGGAGGCAAGCGAAACCGAGGAAACTCAGGAAACGGCGGAAACTGACGAAACTGATGAGACCGAAGAAACCGGGACGGAAAGCGGCGGATTCTCGATGCAGGTTGGAGGAGAAAACGATGATCTCAGGATTTCGCGGCCCTGGCGGGAACAGGAAATCCCGATGGGCGAGCCGGGTACCTGGAGCATCTATGTCTATCTTTGCGGCACCGATCTGGAGTCCGCGCCAAACGGCATGGGCGGCCTGGGAAGTTCGGACCTTCAGGAAATGTGCAGGGCGTCCGGCAAGGGAAATGTCCGTTTTGTTGTCGAAACCGGCGGAACGGACTACTGGTACAGCGAAGATGTCAGCGCGGGCAGAAACCAGCGCTTCCTGATCGAAAACGGAAGCATACAGAAGCTGCAGGATCTGGAGAAACGCTGCATGGGCGTCAGCGCGACCCTGACGGATTTCCTGGTATATTGTGTAAAAAACTATCCTGCGGAACGGATGGGTGTGGTACTGTGGGACCATGGCGGGGGCAGTATTTCAGGTGTCTGCTTTGATGAGCTTTATCATAATGATTCCCTGTCCCTTCGGGAACTGGATACGGCGCTGTCCCAGGTCTCCCGCAGGATGACGGACCGGTTCGAGCTGATCGGCTTTGACGCCTGCCTGATGGGAACCGTGGAAACAGCCAATATTGCTGCGAATTATGCACGCTATATGGTCGGATCCCAAGAGCTCGAACCCGGAAGCGGCTGGGATTACGAGTCGATCGGAACATATCTGTCACGGAATCCCGGGGCGGACGGCGCATTTTTGGGGAAAGCGATCTGCGACGGTTACATGAAAGCCTGCGAACGTGATTATGTCGATGAGATTGCGACATTGTCTGTCGTGGATCTCACGAAACTCGATGCACTTCTGGTGGTTTTCAACCGTTTTGCGGAAGATATCTATTCCGCCGGCGCCGACAGCAGCACGCTGTCCGAAATCGTCCGCGGCATTCGCGGATCGGAGAGTTTCGGCGGAAACAACGTGATTGACGGCTATACAAACATGGTGGATCTCGGATCGGTTGTCCGTTCCTGCCGTACGTATTCGACGGCGTCCGGAGACGTTCAGAACGCACTTTCAGATGCGGTCGTCTACCGTGTTTCCGGAACCGATCATAAGAATGCATTCGGGCTCTCCATGTACTATCCGCTGATGATCCAGGGCTCTGAAGAGCTGTCCATATTCAGTGATATCTGTGTAAGCCCCTACTATCTTTCCTTTATTGACCGGATCGGTTACGGAAGCGTCTATGACGGCAATACCGGTGATTATGAGGATGACAACTGGTTCTCGGACGACGGATACTGGGAATGGACCCATAGCGAAGGAGAAGATGAAGAACCCGGCGATGACTGGCAGTACGACCCCGAGGCTGAACAGAGTGAATCTGAAGCGTATGACGAATACTGGAACTACATTGATGAGGGTGATCCCGGCAGCGAGAGCAGCCTGATTACCTTTGAGATCCCTCCTCAGCTGGATGAGAACGGAAATTACTACTTTGTTCTGGACGACGACGGCTGCCTGTATACAGCGGATGTACGTGCCTATGTCTACCAGGTTTCGGAGGATATCGAGGATGCCATTGAGCTTGGCGAGACGATCGATGTGCGCGGCGACTGGTCGACGGGGTATTTCTACGATTACTTCGACGGGTACTGGATTTCTCTTCCGGACGGACAGAACCTTGCGCTTTATCTGGTGGACAATGGTGAAGACGCGGTAATTTATTCCAGCCCCGTGTATCTGAACGGCGAAGAGACAAGCCTGCGGATTAAGCAGAGTTACACAGACGGCAGCATTGTGGTCGAAGGCGCGTGGAACGGAATTGATGATTCCGGTGCATCCGACCGGGAAATCCGGGCCCTGCAGCCGGGTGATGTGCTGATTCCGCGGTATACGGCCTGGTATGTGGAAGCATGGGAAGAGATCGTGTACTATGGCCGGGAATATATCGTTGACGAGAATCTGACACTGAATTATGGTTTGATGGATCCCGGTTTTTACCTGTATGCATTTTATATCGAGGATATTTTCGGTGATTATTATCTCTCGGATTTTGTATTCTATGAAGTGCAGGAGGACGGATCGGTTGTCTGGTTTGAGCAGGAATAAGTTTCCGTTTAAGATTAGTAAAAGAGTGGAGCTGATGAAAGACAGACAAAAAGGCCTTATAACAGATATCATTGTGTACGCCGCGGCATTTGCCGCAGCTTCGGTTCCTTATTTTCTGATTGACGACATACTGATCGCGACGGCGGTTTTCACGGCGGCAGCGACAGTTCCGGTGTTTATCGCTTCCTGTATTTTCAGGGATGTTTCTGTCTATGATCCTTACTGGTCCGTCGCACCGCCCGTGATGCTCCTTCTGAACATGATCCGGTACCGGCTGTGGAATGAAAATTCGGTGCTTCTTTTTATCATCGTCTGCATCTGGGCACTCCGGCTCACAGGAAACTGGTTTGTGACCTACAAAGGACTTGGGCATGAGGATTGGCGCTATGCGATGTACCGGGAGAAGTGTGGCAGGATCCTGTTTCTGCTGATCAGTTTTTTCGGTCTGCATTTTGTACCGACGATTGTTGTGTATCTCGGGCTTACGAGCGGACTTTTCGTGATGCAGGAAGAGGGCTTTTCGATTCTTTCTGTTCCCGGTGCGGTCGTAATGCTTTCGGCCATCGCGTTGGAATTTGTGTCGGACCGGGCGATTCACAGGTTCCTTTCGGAGCACCCGGGAGAACACCGGACCTGCTGCATTTCGGTCTGGCGGTATTCCCGTCACCCGAACTATCTCGGCGAGATGTCCTTCTGGACCGGCATGTACCTGTATTTTCTCGGACGCTGCCCTCTGGAATGGTACAGAGGACTTGGCTTTCTGTCGATCATTGTGCTGTTCCTCATTGTGTCGATCCCGATGATGGAGAAGCACAACATGGAAAGAAGACCGGATTATGCGGCATATCAGGCGCGCACATCCAGGCTTCTGCTGCTGCCGCAGAAGGATTTAAAGGACCCGGGGTAATCCGGGCTGCATTTATCGTGACATTTTTTGTCAGTTTTTTTATAGCATATAACAGACCTTTGCCGTATAATTCTGTTAAAAAGAGAATGATACGACGGAGGTTTTTTATATGGTTACAAATCAGCCCCTTCCCCGCGTGAGCCCGGAATCCTTGGGAATTTCTTCCGCGCGGGTATTGAAATTTGTCCGTGATATGGACGCTCTTGGGAACGAAGTTCACGGACTCATGATGGAACGGGACGATCAGGTCTATGCGGAGACCTGGATGAAGCCCTACTCGCCGAAGCTCCCGCATACCTGTCATTCGCACGGCAAGAGCTATACCTGCACCGGCGCCGGAATTGCGATGACGGAAGGCCTTTTGCATCCGGATGATCTCGTGGTGGATGTATTTGCGGAAGAAATTGAGCGCTTTTCGATTGAACCTTCGCCGCTTTATAAAAAGATGCGGCTCCGGGACCTGATGGCGATGGCGGACGGTATGGGCGTGATGGCGCCTTCGGACGAATACTGGACCGAGAACTTCCTGAAGCAGGAGATTGTTTACGAGCCGGGTACACATTTTCTGTACAACACGATGTCCTCGTGCATGCTCGGGCTTGCGGTCGAGAAGGTAACCGGGAAGCGGCTCGATGAATACATGCGCGAGAAGCTTTTCAGTAAGATCGGTATCGGGGAGGAGGACCTTGTCTGGCTGAAATTTGCGGACGGAACCTGCGCGGAGCCCGGAATTTCCGCAACAACCGAAGCGAATATGCGGCTTGCGATGTTCTACCTTGCGGGCGGGAAAGCCGGTGAAGAGCAGATTGTTTCCGAGGACTGGATCCGGGAGGCGACCGGGATCCGGATCTGTCCGGATGAGATGGACGAGAATACAGTCGGATACGGGTGGCAGAACTGGATCTGCCGGGGCACAGCGGAGGATCCGTGGATGTTCCGGTTTGACGGCGGACAGGGACAGCTCTCGATCGCGGACCGCAGGCACAATGCGGTGATCGCTTTCCATCAGGGTGCACACGATCCGGCGGCGATGACAAAATCCATCGCGACTGCAATAGAATTCCTGGAGGAGCTGTCGGACAGGGCGGAAGCGATTCCGGAGGATTCGGAGGCGTTTTATGCGCTGCGGGAATACCTGGATTCGCGCCGCATTCCGGACGGGGAGACACGGCCGGTGCCCGAAGACGCCGAAAAGCACATGGGGACTTATTACCTGCATGAAGGGGACGTGAATTTCTGGATTGAGGTCTGTCCATACGGAGATGATTTCTATCACCAGTTCTGGGATTATTCCGTGTGCTGGCCGGTCCGGGTGCTGGATCTGAAGCTCTGCAGCGATTCTATCCGCATGACCGTCAACGGAAAGAGTGTTTATCTGCTGCGGCTGGATGGAAAGCAGGAGATCTGCGACGTCGAGGGCTCTGCGACGCCCGGGCTTTCGAAAATCTGCGGGACAGCGTATTTCGAGGACGCGGATCATCTGGTGGTTACGGTCCGCAACATGAACGGATGGCTTGTTTCGACTGCGCGGATCACATTTGAAGATCAGGACATTGACATTCAGATGGAGCGCGATATGCTTCACGAAAACCTCCCGCCGACGAAGCGGTACGGGAAGGGCAGAAGGATAAGATAAATACTGTGTCATGACAGGCGGGCCGTGCCGAGTCGGGGAATCCCCTTAGCAACGGATACTCTCCCGGAGAGGTTCCTTCGGCTGTGCTTGGGGATGACGGAAATGGAAAGGGTGTCAGAGATGCAATACTATCATATCCAGTTTGAATCCGAGGTGCTGAAATCAGACGCGGAATTCGGCGTTTTTCTGCCGGATCGGGCACAGGCGCAATACAAAGTCCTGTGGCTTCTGCACGGCGCATTCAGCGAATACGGGGATTCGGTGATCCAGAGCTCCATCACGCGTTATGCGGAAGCCCGGGGGATGGCGGTTGTTGCGCCGAGTTCCTACCTCGGGGTTTATACGGATATGGCCTACGGGGAGGCCGGATACTCTTACGTGAAAGAAGTTGTGGAAAAAGCGCCGAAGCTATTTACAAAACTCTCTGCGCGCCGCGAAGACAATTACCTCATGGGGATTTCGATGGGCGGACATGGCAGTTTCAAGCTTGCGATGGAATTGCCGGAGCGTTTTTACGGAGCGGCGGCGTTCAGTTCGCCGATTGACATGGTCTATACAATGACGCTTCTTGAGAACGGACAGCACGGCGGCGGGCATGAACTGTTTGACGCCTTTGAATCCTCGGAAGCGTGCAGGGGTACGGTCCGCGATGTGGTCTTCCTTGCGGAGAAGAATCTCGCGGAAGGAAAGGCGCTTCCGCGGCTTTCGCTCTGCTGGGGCGACGACGAGATGGCGGGGCATGAGGACAGCCGGATTGAACGGATCTTCCGGGAGAAGGGGATCCCGCTGTTCACGAAGATCGCGCCCGGCGGCCATAATTTCTTCACCTGGGACCCTTTGGTGCCGGAGGTGCTTTCGTATCTGATGGAAGGGGCGGAAGCCGGCGGTTCTTCGGAAGGTCCCGGACCGGAAATGCAGGTTTCTTCAGAGGTTCCGCGTGCTTTGGAATCCGCTGCAGTCCTGCACTTCCGCGGCGGTTTCCCTTCGCCCGGCGTCGCAGCCCGCTTCACGTTGGTGCTTCCTTCGCTGCTTCCGGAACAGGGAAAGAAATTTCCGCTGCTCCTTCTTCCGATGGATGAAGGGAAATCCGCGGACGATTTGCTGTACCGCTGTGATATCCGGAAAATCGCAGAGAATTTTGGAATCGCGGTCGTAATGCCCGAAGGCCTGCATTCGGATTATGAGGACATGGTGCGGGGGATGAACTGGTACAGGTATATCTCCGAAGCGCTTCCGCAGTACCTTTTCGAGAACTTTCCGCTTTCCGAAAAGGCGGAAGACCGCCTGGTCTTCGGCTTCGGGATGGGCGGTTTAGGGGCAATACGGTTTGGCTTACGGAAGCCGGACTTTGCAGCCGCATTCGGTGCCTGTGATACGGATCTTACGCCGTTTTCGGAGGACGAAGGACACGAAACGCCCGAGTACGCTCACAGGATGCAGACAATTTACGGAGATGACTGGCGCTCGGAACAGGTGCTCACAAAAAGCGATCCGGCACTGATGGCGGAACGGTGTGAAAAACTCCCGGATTTCTTCCTTTATTCGCATCGGGAGAAGCGTTTCGAAGCATCCATGCGGTCATTCTGTAAAGCATGCGGCGGTAAACCGGTGTTCCGGGCCATCGACGGGAACGCCCGCGCGGAAGAAGTGCTCCGGCTGTTCTTAAACAACCGGACAGATAGAGACAGAGGGACAGAGACAGATGGATTTTAACAATTTTACAGGCGTCTTCGGCGTATATGAGGGGACGGATCCGATCGAAGAAGGAAGCGCAGGGCTCGCTGACAGGAACTTCTCTGTACTAAACGACCCCGCATTCAGCTACCAGACCGCGTCCGGCACGAAGGGGTTCACCGCGGCGGTAATTCTTTCTCTGATCTCGAAAGGACAGATGAGCCTTGACGACAGTGCGAAGGATATACTGAAGAGGGCGAAGATGCCGCAGAGATACGGAACCCTTCGGTGGCTTGAGGATTCCGTGACGGTCCGTTCGCTTCTGCAGCACGTGTCGGGCGTTCCGGATTATTTCGACGAAGAGTTCGTGGAAGATTTTTATCAGGCACTCCGGGGAGACGCGAATTATCACTATGACAGGCCGGAGCGGTTCTTTCCGCTTATGGAGGCGGCCTGGAAGGAGACAAAAGTTCCGTATGCATCCCGGGGCTCGTTCAAATATTCCAACGGCGGATTTGTGATTCTCGCCGCGCTTGCGGAAACAGTGACAGGGAAACGCTTTCCCGAGGTGCTTTCGGAATCGGTGTTTGAACCCTTCGGCATGCAGAAAAGCGGACTGTTCCGTCTGGACGGGCCGGCGCCCGGAGGCGTCGTGCGTGCAACTTCCTACCAGGCAGACGGAAGAAGCAATATATATGCGGTGCCGGTAATCGGAGGCGGAGACGGCGGAGCCTACACCAATCCCCGCGATATGGCGTTTTTCTGGAGGGCGCTCGACCCGCAGCTTCATCCAGAAAGCCCGTTCTCATCTCTGATTGAAGAGGCGTGGAGTATTCATGAAAAGGGCGAGGACGGTTTCTACGGGCTTGGCTTCTGGATCTCGGAGAAGAATCCCCGCGTTGTTTTTCTGGAAGGCTTCGACCCCGGCGTGCAGTTCTTCAGCTACTATAACCGGGACACAAAGCGTTCGTTCACAGTCTGTCTGAATGACGAGAAGATGAACTGCGATGAAGTGTTCCGGAAGTATTTCTCGCTGGTGGAGCAGTGAAAACACAATAATTGACAAAAACCTCCTGAAGTTGTAAAGTAATACTGTTATGGCTTTACAACTTCAGGAGGTTTTTCTATGGAACTTGTGATGAGAAAAGATGTCCCCGTCGAGGAAACCTGGGATCTGTCGCTGATTTATAAGACAGAAGAGGAATTTCAGGCGGCTGTTCAGGAAATGACGGCGCTTTCGGATAAGATCTGCGCCGATTACCAGGGGAAGCTTGCCGATGCGGATACGATTGTCCGCTGCCTTGACGAATATGAAGCTTATATGAAGATCCAGACGCTGGTCGGGTCTTATACGGGACTTGCGGCGTCGGTGGATTACTACGATACAAAGATCCAGGAGCGGGACGGAAGAATCTCGGCGATGTGCGCGGAACAGGGAAGCCGGCTTTCCTTTATCCGTTCGGAGATCCTTCAGTGCAGTGAGGATATTATCAGGGAGGCGATCGGGAAGACGAAAGGCGCGAAGGGCTTTCTTTCAGACCTTCTCCGGGACAAGCCGCACCGGCTCACGAAGGAAACCGAGCGTGTTCTGGCGGCTTTTACGCCGACCTTCTACGCGCCGGAGCAGATTTACAACATGGCGAAGCTTGCGGACATGAAATTCCCGAACTTCACCGTGAACGGGAAGGAATACCCCCTGGGCTATTCGCTTTTCGAGGACGATTATGAATACGAGCGCGATACGGATGTCCGCCGGGCGGCTTTCAAGGCCTTCTCCGACAAAATCCGCCAGTATGAAAACGTAACGGCGGAGGTTTACAACACAAATGTGAAAACCGACAGGACGATGGCGCAGGTCCGCGGCTTTAAGGATGTATTTGATTACCTGCTTTTTGACCAGAAAGTCACGCGCGAAATGTACGACCGCCAGATCGACCTGATTACGGAGAAGCTTGCACCGCATATGCAGAAGTACGCGAAGCTGATTCAGAAGATTTACGGGCTCGATAAAATGACCTTTGCCGACCTCAAGCTTCCGCTGGATCCGGACTATGATCCGAAGGTGACAATCGAGGAATCGCATAAATACGTCCGCGAAGGCCTGTCGATCCTTGGCGCGGACTATGTTTCGATGATCGACGAAGCCTACCGGGACCGCTGGATTGACTTTGCGAAGAACCAGGGCAAGATGACCGGCGGCTTCTGCGCCTCTCCCTACGACCGGGGTTCCTTTATCCTGCTGTCATGGAACAACAGGATGTCGGATGTCTTTACGATCGCGCATGAACTGGGTCACGCGGGGCACTTCCGGAACGCGAACCGCGAACAGTCGCTGTGGGATACGGACGTTTCTACCTATTTCGTGGAAGCGCCTTCGACGATGAATGAGATCCTCCTAGCGCATCATCTTTTAAAGACGAACAACGATCCGCGCTTCCGCCGCTGGGTGCTTTCGTGCATGATCGGAAACACCTATTATCACAACTTTGTGACACATCTGCGGGAAGCCTGGTATCAGCGCGAAGTCTATAAGATCATTGATGCAGGCGGCTCTGTAAATGCGGAAACCCTGTCCGGCATTTTCAAAAAGAACCTCGAAACCTTCTGGGGAGACGCGGTGGAGCTTCCGGAAGGCGCGGAACTCACGTGGATGCGCCAGCCGCATTACTATATGGGCCTGTATTCCTACACCTACAGCGCAGGGCTGACGGTCGCGACTCAGGCAGCGCTTCGGATCGAACGCGAAGGCGGGAAGGCTGTCGAGGACTGGAAAAAGGTCCTGTGCGCCGGCTCGACGCTGGATCCCGCGGGACTTGCAAAGCTTGCGGGGATTGACATTACGACTGACAAGCCGCTCCTTGACACAATTGATTATATCGGATCGATTGTCGACGAAATCGAGAAACTGACGGAAGAGATCAGGCAGTCAGCTGAGTGAATAAGCCGGATTATGCAGCGGCTCAGAAAAACAGGAAGAATAAGTTGATTTCGGAGATTGAAACTTTGATCAGGGAAGTAAAGCGCAATGATGTGCCTGTGTGTGCAGAGGTCATCAAAAAGAGTTTCATGACTGTCGCCGACGAGTTTGGATTTACAATGAAAAATGCTCCGGGATTTACTGCATTCGCAGCCACGGAAGATAAACTGTACTGGCAGATGGATAATGAACCCCGACGGATGTATGTTTATGATCTGGAAGGCATCGTCTGCGGCTGTTATTCATTGCTTATGCAGGATAACAATGAATGTGAGATCAATTATCTTGCGGTGCTTCCTGAATACAGGCATCAGGGAATTGGAAAGCAATTGCTGGAACATGCTTATGAGACCGCTGAGAAACAGGGCTGTAAACTTGTAAACATAGGAATCGTTGAAGAGAATAAACAACTTCGGAATTGGTATGAGAAGTCGGGAGCAGTTCATACCGGAACCAGGAAATATGAGTTCTTTCCGTTTACCTGCGGATATATGGTGAAAGAACTGTAAAATATCGATACGCAGCCTATAAAAAGGAACCTATTATTATGCCAGAAAAAACTTACAGAATCTTAGTCATCAACCCCGGCTCCACCTCTACCAAGGTGAGCCTTTTCGACAATGAAACCCTGCGTTTTGAACACAGCCTGTTTCATGATGCGGACGTGCTGCTTCAGTATCCGCATGTGAATCTGCAGACCCCCTTCCGCTACGAAGTCATTATGGAGATGCTCCGGGAGGAAAAGATCGATCCGGAGTCGATCGACGCCTTTGTCGGGCGCGGGGGATCTGCATGCACCCAGCCCGGGGGAATCACCGCGGTCGATCAGAAACTCTATGACGATACCGAGGCTGCGGTCGGCGGATCGGAACATCCGGCGAAACTTGGCGTCATGCTCGCTTGGAAGTTTGCTCAGCGCTTCAAAAAGCCCGCTTTTACGCTCAATCCGACGAATGTGGACGAATATTGCGACTACGCGCGTCTGACCGGAATAAAGGGCGTTTACCGCGTTTCTCACTCACATGTACTGAACCAGAAGGCGGTCGCCGGATATCACGCGGAAAAAGTGCTCGGCGGAAAGTACGAGGATTTTAATTTCATCGTCGCTCATATCGACGGCGGCATTACGGTGTCCGCGCATAATCATGGCCGGATGGTCGACGGAAACATGGGCGCGGACGGCGAAGGCGCTTTCACGCCGACCCGGATCGGATCGGTTCCTGTACTCGCGCTTCTCGACTATATTGAGGAACATTCGGTTGCGGATGTGCGGCTTCGCTGCTCCCGGGCAGGAGGATTCGTGGACCTTTTCGGGACGGCGAACTCCGACACGATTCACGCGCTTGTCGAGCAGGGCGATCCGAAAGCGACGCTTGTCTGGAATACGATGATTTACCAGATCTGCAAGATGATCGGAGAACAGAGCTGCGTGCTCTCGGGAAAGGTGGACGGAATCCTTCTGACCGGCGGACTGAT
>CACYBV010000180.1 GCA_902772745.1 uncultured Eubacteriales bacterium | reverse complement strand
GTTTCTTCCGTTGTTTCCTCGGTAGTTTCTTCTGCGGCTTCCTCTGTCGTTTCTGCCGCAGTTTTTTCTGTCGTTTCTGCCGCAGTTTCCTCTGCTGCTGTTTCCGTTGTTTTGGGTGCGGCTGTTTCGGTTTCCGCAGCGGCTGTACGGGTCTCATCGCCGTAATCGTCAATATTGACTTTGGCTTTCTTTACAGTACAGGCTGAAAGCAGGCATGTCATAAGGACTGCTGCAAGTATCCAGACGCTGATCTTTTTCATCGGTATCCTCCTTGTTTTTTGCATGCCGGTTTACATTCGAAATAGACTTGGTTTTTTAATCAGGAAGCGGACGCGTATCAGAAGTCTTCCCTGTTTTCGGAATCCGAGCCCACATTGCCGTTTTCTGCGTTCATCAGGGTCAGAATATAGTCTCCGTTCTGCTCCAGCGAAAATCGGTCGGTCGAGCCGTTCATCAGGCGGGAATAATGGCCTTCATCGCCGAACATCTCCTTTTCACCGAACCAGCTGCCGGATCCGGAAGAGGTTTTCAGAACAAAGGTCCCGGCCGGGAGCCAGACCGCTGCGGTTTCGCGGCAGTGAATATAGACACAGGAGACCAGGATTTCCTGAGAACCGGATACCGCATAAATTTTGAAATAAGTGTCACAGTCGTCGGTCCGGTTGGGATCGATGGTAAGCTTCAGCGCAGTGGAAGAATAGTCCGGATTGTGATAGACTTCGCCGGTGGAAGGCTTCATCTGAATGCACTGTGCGGCGCGTTGGGACGCATCTTCGAAAGTTCCGAGGCCGAGGAACTTCTCATAAGCTGTATAGAAAAGCCCCTCGTCGTAATCCTGCGCGGCTTCCTGATATGCGAATCCAAGACGGATGTCCTCGAGATATACATCCCGGTTCTCGAGACGCAGACCGGCGTCGGTGCTTAGAAGCCGCTCGGCCTCCTCAAAATCATGCGCCGCAATCGCTTCGTAATACTCGGCGAGAAGAATCTGCTCTTCACAGCGGAGAATGTATTCCCCTGAGTCGCTGTACTCCGCGATTGCCTCAAATTCCGATGCAGCTGCCGCATAATCTCCGCTGTCGTAAAGAGAAACCGCGTGCTCATAGGCAGCAGCGTTTCGGGCTTCTTCCTCGGCTTTTCTGCGCTCTTCTTCGGCTCTCCGCCGTTCCTCCAGGGCATTTTCAGCTTCTTCCGCGCGCTGGGCTGCATCCTCATAGCCGCCGGCTTCGGCAAATTTCTTTGCCGCGCCTTCGTAGTCTTCCTGTTCGAATAGGGCAGCTCCTTCTTCATATGCTACGGCCGCCCGGCATTCGTCCGCGAGTTCATCCGAGTCCTTGAATCCGTTCAGTGCGGCAAACAATTCTGCGGCCTCGCTGTATTTTTCCTGCGACATGGCTTTTTTCGCAGCCTTGTAGGCGACGCCGCGTTCTGCATAAGCCGCAAGCGCCTGCGAATCGTCATAATCTCCAAGTTCTGTATAGATCTCCAGTGCCTTTTCATAGTCGCCGTTTTCGATGCATGCCGCGCCTTCGTTGTACCGGTTGACCAGCGCGCGTTCCGCAAGCATCGGCTTGATGAAGATGAAATACGATGCCGCGGCAAGTCCGAGGACCAGGACCGCCGCGCCGATGAGAATGAATGGGAGGGCTTTATTTTTCTTTTTCGGCGGCTTTTTATCCGTTGATGCAGCGCTTTTAGGAACATTCTGCGAAGGCGCGGTATTCGCGGCTTCTAGGGGTTCGGAGGGAGCGAAGGAGAAGCGGCTTTCCACGATGCCTTTAAAGGCATCCAGATAAGCCTGCTGTTTCGCGCATTCCCGGGGGTACCCATCGACGGTGAAATTCGCGCCGTTTTTCGGAATGATCCGCTTCGTGAACACAGCGCCATTCTGATCGGGAAAAACGGACCAGATTTCATCTGACCAGGGGCCGGTGAAGGTGACCGAGCGGTTTTCAGCGTAATCGGAGATACGGATGGTTCCTGCGGCGATTCCGTCGTGCGCCGCATACGACAGCGAGCCGCCGGACCGCCAGTCCGCGGCCGTCATCGGCAGACCATACCATTTCTCCCAGTCCGGGAGGGATTTGAAAACCGCCCAGACATCTGCCGGGGAAGCTTTGATTAATACAGTGACATAAACATCCATGCGGAACCTCCTTT
Organism: uncultured Eubacteriales bacterium; assembly: GCA_902772745.1. GTDB lineage: Bacteria > Bacillota > Clostridia > Lachnospirales > Lachnospiraceae > UBA1267. Next base: position 600 of record CACYBV010000180.1, on the reverse strand, counting down.
ACCTGTGATGGGTGGAACTGATAATACTTTCTGCGGTACGGCGGTACGAACGGCACCAGAAAATGCTTCGGCGCCGGATGCTGTCTTCAGCCGTAAAGGCCGAAACGGTCTTTTGGGACGGAGAGTTCATCCGGCGCCGGTCAGGAGAATTCATTTATCCTCAGCCGAGCACCACACGGTGGAATACTTTTTTGCCTTTTTTGATTTTCGCGCCGGCTTCGAACTGCGCTTTGGTGACGACAGCGCCGATATCGGATACTTTTTCTCCGTCGACGGAAATGCCGCCCTGGGTGACGAGCCTGCGGGCTTCGGATTTGCTGGCGGCAAGTCCGGCCGCTACAAGTACATCCATGATGTTCATGCCCGCATCAGGGATGTCCGATTCCGCAAATGCCGTCGTCGGCATTGTGGAGTCGTCGCCGCCGCCGGCAAAGAGCGCATGGGAAGCGTCGAGCGCTTTTTTCGCCTCTTCCTCGCCGTGCACAAGCTTTGTCAGCTCAAATGCCAGCACTTCCTTTTTCTCATTGATGCGGGAATCGTCCCAGCTGTCCATTTCGCGGATCTGATCGAGAGAGAGGAAGGTCAGCATGCGGATGCATT
>CACYBV010000179.1 GCA_902772745.1 uncultured Eubacteriales bacterium | reverse complement strand
TGAAAGCGGTTTTGAAGATTGCACCGAAAGCCGGAAGAATTCCTGTGTAATTCTTGCCGATAATCATAAGTGATCCCAGGACAAACAGGATTACCATGAAGGGGACCACCTTCTCCGCGAAGGAAGCGATCCTTTTCAGTCCGCCGAGGATGATCAGGCCGGCAAGCACCATCAGGATCAGCCCGAGAATCAGCGCATAGAGCGTAATATCGCCGTAAAGGACCTTCGATGAGAGCGCCTCGATCGGGAAAGCCGCTTCAACATTCGCGACGATCTTGTTGGTCTGGCCCATGTTGCCGATACCGAAGGACGCCAGCACCGCAAAGATCGCGAACATGATTGCAAGCACCTTGCCGACGGTCTTCATGTTCTTATAACCGCCGAGCCCGTCCGCAAGATAGTACATCGCGCCGCCGGACCATTCGCCCTTGTCGTTCCTGCGGCGGTAATAGATGCCGAGCACATTTTCCGCGTAGTTTGTCATCATTCCGAAAAAAGCGGCAATCCACATCCAGAAGACCGCGCCTGCGCCGCCGATCGTAATCGCGCCAGCGACACCTGCGATATTTCCGGTGCCGATCGTGGCGGCAAGCGCCGTGCACAGCGCCTGGAACGGCGAAATCGTCCCGCGGTCCTTTGTATGCCCGATGACGTGTTTTTTGAAAATGCTGCCGATCGTATGCTTCAGCCAGTAGCCGAGATGGCCGACCTGAAAGAAGCCCGTCGACGCCGACATGATGATGCCTACAGCAATCAGGAGCCAGAGCCCGACTTTGACCCAGACGAAGCTGTTGACGGTATCATTGATACCTGCCAGTCTTTCCAGAAACTGTTCCATAATTCCCCCTTCTCCTCTTCTCCGCCGGGCTTTTTTGGGTACCGAAAGGAATGCGAAAAGAGCCGGCAGAAACCGGCTCTCAGGAAAATCAAACAAATCAGCACATATCGGAATAATACCTGTCTTCTTTGTCCTTTTGCCTGAGAGATTTCGGGAAGTCTTCCCGTTGCCCCTTCGGCCCCCGGTTTCCCGGGCGTCTCCAAAGTTCTATCCGCCTGCAGTCTCCGGCTTCTTTTTCGAAGCCACCTGAGAGTGTCACTCCTTCGGTGCGCAGATTTTGCGCTTTCCTGCAGGTTTCATATAGATTTGTCAGTTATTATAGCATATCACTTTGAAATTGCAAGTTGTTTTTCAAAATCCGAAAAGCAATTATGCGCCGGATTTGTGTCAAGTCGGCGGAAGCCGAAGGCTGAAGTCGAAACGTCCCATACGGTTTCGGCATCCTGACAGGATCCCCCGGCTTCGCTCGTGATGACAAAACGTCACAGCTGTTTTCAGGTCGGTTTTTACTCTCCGATCGCGGCGCATTCCTTCAGAAGCTCGATGATCGGCAGATGCTGCGGGCAGGCCGATTCGCACTGGCCGCACTGGATGCAGTCGGAAGCTTTTCCGCCGTTTCTCGTCGCGAGACCGTAATTCCGCCTCATCTGGAAATCATTCTTATAGCGCTTGTACTCGTTGATCGCGGCAAAGATTTCCGGAATCGCGATCTGCATCGGACAGCCGTCCGTGCAGTAATGGCAGGCCGTGCAGGGAATTTCGCCGGCCGCGTTCAGCGCAACCTGCGCCCTGCGGATGACGCCCTGCTCTTCCGTCGTGAGCGGTTTGAAATCCTTCATGTAGGAAAGATTGTCTTCCATCTGCGCGATGTTCGACATACCGGAAAGCACCGTAATGATGCCGTCCATCGAGGCCACATAGCGGATCGCCCAGGACGCAAAGGAAGAGTCGGGATTCGCTTCTTTGAGAAGCTTCTGCACCTCGGGGATCGGGTTTGCGAGGGCGCCGCCCTTCACAGGCTCCATGACGGTAATCGATACGCCGTGCGAACGCGCAACCTCATAGCAGCGGCGGGACGCGACGTTCGGATTGTCCCAGTCCGCATAGTTGATCTGAAGCTGGATGAAGTCGACGTCCGGATGCTCCGTCAAAAGTTTTTCGAGGAGTTTCGGCGAATCATGGAAGGAGAAGCCGTAGTAGCGGATCTTTCCTTCCGCCTTCAGTTCCTTTATATAGTCCCAGATCCCATACTCCTCATATTTGCGGAAATTGCCTTCCTGCATTGCGTGCAGAAGGTAGTAGTCCACGTACTCGAGACCCATGCGCTCAAGCGATGTCAGAAACTGTTTCTTCGCGTCCTTCGCATTCGCAGCGACACGCGCGTTCAGTTTCGTCGCGATCGTATAGCTGTCGCGGGGATAGCGCGCGACCAGTGCCTTTCCTGCGGCCTTTTCGGACTCTCCGCCGTCGTATACGAAAGCGGTATCAAAATAAGTGCCGCCCGCCGCGATGAATTTGTCGACCATGACCTTGACCTGCTCAACGTCAATGCTGCCGTCTGCAAGCTTCGGGAGCCGCATCAGGCCGAAGCCGAGCTTGAAAATTTCCTTGCCAAAATAATCACTCATTTTACTATCCTCCTTTTTGGAATTCACGATCCTTTTCTTGATTTCAGCTTATCACACTTTTCCGAAGGATGCAACAAAAATGAGTTCCCGCGTCTTCCAAACATTGAAAAGGGACCGGAGTTTTCCGATCCCAGAAAGAATGCAGCCGTCCGGCCTTTTTGCTGAAGACTCAGAACTGCTCGACGATACCGACAAAGAGAAGGTCTCCCATGCCGGAGCGAAGCGCAAACAGGAAGGGCCGGTCGAGACGGAAAACAATCTCCTCCTCGGGCATACCCGCGCCGGCAAGCGCCATATCGATCATCGAAGCCGCCGTCACGCCGTTCTCATCGATCGCGATACGGATATTGTTCTGTACCTTGCTTAGGAATACCGGATCATCCGTATCAAGTATTCCCGAAAAATCCGCATCATCCATGGAAAAGGCTTTCTCAACGCCGATGGATTTCATGCATTCCGAAAGATCATTCTCGGCGGAAAGGTCGAATTTCGGAAGCCTGAGGTGGAGAATCGGATAGGCGGTCCGGTCTTCCCACTTTTCGTACCGGACAAACGCATCGTCAATCATCAGGCTGAGCGCCTCCTCATCGGATACGAGCGAACGCACGTCCACACCCTCATCGGGAAGGAAGAAAAGCATTTCTCCAGAATCTCCTACTGTCAGGCTCACCGCGCCGAAGTTTTTCCCGGCATAATACGGCGACATGCTGCTGTCGCTTCGAAGATAATCGACCGTGGAATCCGACGACACGCCGT
>CACYBV010000178.1 GCA_902772745.1 uncultured Eubacteriales bacterium | reverse complement strand
GATTTACGAGAAATGTCCGCATGACGAACTGACGATCATCATGCGCCGCTATATGATGAAAATCGCGGAGCATATCGCCCGCGAAGAAGAGTGCGAATGTCTCGTGACCGGCGAATCCATCGGCCAGGTGGCGTCCCAGACGATGCAGTCGCTTCTCTGCACGAACAGCGTCTGCACGCTGCCCGTTTACCGGCCGCTGATCGCTTTCGACAAAAACGATATCGTCGCGATTTCCGAGAAAATCGGAACTTTTGAAACTTCCATCCTGCCTTATGAAGACTGCTGTACGATTTTTGTCGCGAAGCACCCGGTGACAAAGCCGCGTCTTTCCGTGATCGAAAAGTCCGAGGAAAACCTGTCTTCGGTGATTGATGATCTGATGGCGCAGGCGCTCGAATCCGACGAGGTAATTCTCTGCCAGATGTAGCAGGGGCATGGGAAAGGCGGCCTTTTCAGAAAGGCCGCCCGAAATGATCAAGCGAAATTATATCTGAAAGGGATCCCTTATTTGATGATATACGGATCCAGCGTTTCAAGGATCTCAGGAAGTTCCTTGTCACCGTGAATGTTCAGATTAATCGGCTTCGACAGGTCCAGCGAGAAAATACCCATAATGGACTTGGCGTCGATCACATAACGCCCGGACACAAGATCAAAGTCGGAATCGAATTTCGCAAGGTCGTTGACGAAGGATTTTACCTTGTCGATGGAATTTAAAGATATCTGAACGGATTTCATAGCTATCCCTCCTTTGTAGGTTTACAGAGGATATTGTAATGGTTCAGGGGGAAATTGTCAAGACATGGATGCCCGAAACATGAAAATCGCTTTCCACACGCTCGGATGCAAGGTCAATCTGTATGAAACCGAGGTAATGCGGGAGCTCGCTGTTCAGGCGGGTTTTTCCGTTGTGCCCTTTGATACAGAAGCGGACATCTATGTGGTCAATACGTGCACCGTGACCAATATGGCGGACCGGAAATCCCGTTCCTATCTGCGCCGTCCGAGAAAGCTGAATCCCGATGCGCTGATTGTGGCCTGCGGCTGCTATGCGCAGGTCGCCGGAGAGAGCCTGCTTTCGGAAGGGGTTTCGGATATTGTCGTCGGCGCGGATGAAAAACAGGACCTCCTGAGGATTCTTGAGGATTACTTTGACAAAGGCATCCGCCGGCCTGTACGTGACGTGTCTCTTCGTGCGCCGTATGCCCCGATGCGCCTCTCGGAACCGGAAACCCGGACCCGTGCGGACATCAAGGTCCAGGACGGCTGCAACCAGTTCTGCTCTTACTGTATCATTCCCTATGCAAGGGGAAGGATCCGGAGCCGGGAGTGCGGCGATGTGCTCCGGGAAATCACGGAACTTTCCGAAAAAGGCGTGCAGGAATTTGTGCTTACGGGAATCCACCTGAGTTCTTACGGCAGGGATTTCCCGGATGCAGAAGGAGATGAATTCCTGAAGCTTGTGCGTGCGGTTTCCGGGATCCCGGGGGTGAAAAGGATCCGCTTCGGGTCGCTCGAACCGCGGATCGTGACCGAAGGATTCGCCCGCAGCCTTTCCGATATTCCGAAGATCTGTCCGCATTTCCATCTGTCTTTACAGAGCGGATCGGCGGAAACGCTCCGGAGGATGAACCGGCATTACGGTCCGGACGAATACCGTAAAAGCTGTGAAATCCTGCGGAAATACTTTGACGAACCGGCGCTGACGACGGATGTGATCGTCGGGTTTCCCGGGGAGACGGAGCAGGAATTTGAAGAATCCCGCCGTTTTGTCGAAGAAATCGGTTTTTACGAGCTGCACGTGTTCAAATATTCGAGGAGAAAAGGAACTGTCGCCGACCGGATGCCGTCACAGGTCCCGGAGGAGCTGAAGACACAGAGGAGTGACCTGCTCCTGCAGCTCTCCGAAAAGATGTCCGAAAGCTACCGCATGAAGAAATGCGGGACGGAAGCGGAAGTCCTGACGGAGCAGCCGGGAACATTTCAGGGAAAACCGGCATTTTTCGGCTACACCCGGGAGTACATCCGCACGGCGATCCTGGGAGACTGCGGCGGAAACCGGATCGTTTCAGGAACTCTCCGGCCATCGCCGGAGCCGGGCCTGATGCTTCTCATCCCTAACGGCCCCTCAGCATCCTGACTGGTATTCCGCCGGCATCTACCGCCGAAGAAGACCCGGAAATGTCTTTTTTTGCGGAGCTGCGCTTTACTGGAAGAAGAGACTCCGTCATGGAGGAGGGCTTTCGGAAAAAACACGGTTTTTTTACGGCTGCTCTATTGAAGATTTGAAGAAAGTATTATATAATAATAGTTTGTAAAAGTGTCGGATCCGCACCGGCAGAGGATTCCGAAACCGAAAAGAGAATCCGTGCGGAAATACAGCAGACAGGAGGGCCCATTTTTCTTATGGCTGAATTCAATGACACACAGTTTATCCGG
>CACYBV010000177.1 GCA_902772745.1 uncultured Eubacteriales bacterium | reverse complement strand
ATCCGGCACCTGGGCAAAATTCTCCCTGAGAAGATAGATGTAGAACACCGAAGCGACCGAGGGGAGCACCAGGCCGCGGAATGTGTTTCGCATGCCCCAGTTCGTGATGGTGACGAAATTGGTGATGATCACAAGTTCATTCGGAATCATCATCAGCGCCAGGAAAATCGTGAAAACAAGATCCCGTCCCCTGAAGTTGAGCCGGGCAAAGGCGTAGGCGGAAAACACGATGACGACAACCATCAGCGAAGTCGTGACAATCGTATAGATAAAGGTGTTCAGGAAATACCGCCCGAGTTTTACCTCCGTGAATGCGTCAAAATAGTTTTTGAGCGTCGGCGAGAGCGTGAAAAACTTCGGGATATATTCGCTGTTGTAGGCGCTGTAGCTCTTGACGGAGCTTAAGATCATCCAGTAGAAGGGAAAGAGGACGATGAGTCCCCACAATGTCAGAAGCGTGTAGAGCACCGCGTTCCGGACGGTTTTCTTTGCGGCTGCCCTGCGTTCGATTCTGTCAAGTTCCTGATTCGTATTCATGCGCAGCCTCCTTTAGTTGTACGTTACATGGCGGCGGCTTACGAGAAGGTTGATGACCGTAATCGTCAGCACGATCGCAAACAGGATGATTGCCGCGGCGGAAGCATAGGAGGGATAGCCGCCGGAGTTTCCGTAAAGCATGTCGTACACGTAGCCCACGATCGTATTCATGCCCGCTGAATTCAGGTCCGTTCCGAAAAGCGCGACCGCGTCGGAATAGGCCTTGAACGCGCCGATGAAGCCGGTGATTACAAGATAGAAGATCATCGGGCTGATCATCGGAAGCGTGATCCTGCGGAAAATCCGGAACTTTGAGGTCCCGTCGACCCGGGCCGCATTGTAGTAATCCTGGTTTACGGATGCGAGCGCCGATGTCAGGATCAGGATCTTGAAGGGCATGACGATCCAGACCGTATAGATGCACAGGACGAACATCTTGGCCCAGTACGGTCCGTCAATAAAGTCCACGGATTTTCCCCCAAACCAGTTGATCAGGAGATTGATCATCCCGTCGGAGTAGGCGGTTTTCTTGAAAAGGATCATGAAAACGAGGCCGACCGCAAGCGTATTCGTGACATACGGAAGGAAGAATACGGTCTGGTACAGCTCCTTCAGGGGCTTGATCTGCGAGAGCCCCACAGAGATCAGAAGAGAAAGAAGCGTCGACACCGGAACCGTGATGATCACGAGGATGAAGGTGTTTTTAACAGCCTGCAGGAAGTAAGGATCATGCAGGACGTAGGAGTAGTTATAGAGGCCGATGCCGAAGTAGCGCTGCGAAGCCGAGTTGTATCCTTCCTCAAAAGAGTAGACAAATACGTCCACAAGCGGGTAGATCATGAAGAGCCCGAGGAAGAGAATCGCAGGCAGCAGATAGAGCCAGCCTTTCGGATTTCTATTTTCCATCTGCGGCTCCTTCCCCCAGCGGCTTCTGCGAACCGAAATAGATTCTTTCCTCCGTATCGGCGGCGAACAGGTGCACCTTGTACGGCTTCAGAGAGAAGCGGACAGTCGGAGACGAGGTATCGACCGTGTTCTCCGCACTGATGATCGACCGGATCTGGATGTTTTCACAGAAATCATGCCTGGAAATCACGGTGATGTCGCGGCCCATGACTTCGACGCCGGAAAGGTTCAGGGAGAGCGGTCCCTCGGGATCGAGGATGAAGCCTTCCGGCCGGATGCCGGCAAACACATCCTGGTCCGGGACGCCCGGAACCTCAAGAACGGCTTCTTCGCCGATATAAAGGTTTCCGCCGGTCACAAAACCCTTGAATACGTTGATCGGCGGCGTTCCCAGGAATTTCGCGACGAAGAGATTCCTGGGGTCGTCGTAGACATCCTGCGGCTTTCCGATCTGCTGCACAAGCCCTGCGGACATGACGACGATCATGTCGGAGATGGACATCGCCTCTTCCTGGTCATGGGTGACGAAAATCGTTGTGACTTTTGTTTCCTGCTGGATCCTGCGGAGTTCTTCGCGGGTCTGAAGCCGGAGTCTCGCGTCGAGGTTTGAAAGCGGCTCGTCAAGAAGCAGTACGCGCGGAGTCTTTACGAGCGCTCTTGCGATCGCAACGCGCTGCTGCTGTCCGCCGGAAAGTTCCGAAGGCCTTCTTGCCATCAGCTGGT
>CACYBV010000176.1 GCA_902772745.1 uncultured Eubacteriales bacterium | reverse complement strand
TGATTGTGAAAGTGGCGGCTGTCCACAACATTGCCGCGATCGCCTCCGGCATCGCCCGGTCCGGCGCGGATATCATCGCGATCGACGGTTTCCGCGGCGGAACAGGCGCGGCGCCCACAAGGATCCGGGACAACGTAGGTATCCCGATCGAACTCGCACTCGCATCGGTCGATCAGCGGCTCCGGGACGAGGGCATCCGCAATAGCGTCTCCCTCGTCGCGGGCGGCTCCATCCGGAGCGCCGCCGATGTTGTAAAAGCCGTAGCATTAGGGGCTGACGCCTGCTATATCGCGACTGCCGCGCTTCTTGCTTTGGGCTGTCATCTCTGCCGCAGCTGCCAGACCGGCCGCTGCAACTGGGGCATCGCGACCCAGCGGCCGGATCTTGTGAAGCGGCTGAACCCGGACATCGGCTCAGAACGGCTCATAAACCTGATGACTGCCTGGCGGCATGAAATCATGGAAATCATGGGCGGTATGGGCATCAATTCGATCGAGGCTCTCCGCGGAAACCGCCTGATGCTTAGGGGCGTCGGACTCACGGAAAAAGAACTTCAAATTCTCGGAATCTCACATGCGGGGGAATAAATCGATGAAACGAGTCTATGTCAATGAAGCATGGTGCCTCGGCTGCCATCTGTGCGAATACAACTGCGCTTTCGCGAACTCCGGCCTTCCCGATATGGTGCTCGCGCTGAAGGATCAGCCGATCTTTCCGCGCATCCATATCGAGGGCGACGAACGGATCACCTATGCGGTCTCCTGCCGCCACTGCGAAGACCCGATCTGTGTGAAGTCCTGCATCGCAGGCGCGATCACAAAGAATCGGGGCGTGGTCCGGATCGATCCGGAAAAATGTGTCGGCTGCTTCACCTGTGTCCTTGTCTGTCCCTACGGCGCGCTCACCCCGAACGAACAGGGCGTGATGCAGAAGTGCGAACTCTGTCTGCAGAATGCCTCCGGAGAGCCGGCCTGTGTCAAAGGATGTCCCAACCGGGCGATTGTCTATGAAGAACGGGAGGCCGCAGTATGAAGAATTATGTGATTATCGGAAACGGTGTCGCGGCAGCAGGCTGCATTGAAGGCATCCGGAGCATCGATCGGGACGGCAGGATCACCGTCATTTCGGAAGAAAATCACGCCGTCTACTGCCGGCCGCTGATTTCCTATTATCTCGAAGGGAAAACCGATCTTCGGCACATGCAGTACCGCAGTGCGGATTTTTACGAACAAAACGCCTGCCAGGTGCTTTACGGAAGAAAGGCAGCCCGGATTCTGCCGGAGACAAAGGAAGTCGAATTAACGGACAGAAGCCGGATTCCCTATGACTGCCTTACAGTCGCTTCGGGCTCCGCCCCCTTTGTCCCGCATTTTGAAGGGCTGGAAACAGTACGGGAAAAGTATTCCTTTATGACACTCGACGATGCTTTGAAACTGGAACAGTCGCTCACCAAAGACACCCGGGTGCTGATTGTCGGTGCGGGACTCATCGGCCTGAAATGTGCGGAAGGAATCCTCCGGAGGGTGAAATCGGTTGCCGTCTGCGACCTCGCGGACCGGGTGCTTTCCAGCATCCTCGACCAGGAATGCGCGGCGATGATGCAGAAACATCTTGAGGCACAGGGAATGATCTTTTATCTCGGAGACAGCGTTTCGCGCTTTGAACCGGGAACTGCCCATATGCAGAGCGGAAGAAATGTGGAATTCGACGTTCTCGTGCTCGCGGTCGGCGTCCGCGCGAATGCCGCGCTCCTCCTTGGCTGCGGCGGAGAAGTGAACCGCGGAATCATCGTGGATGATCAGATGCAGACTTCGCTTCCCGGCATCTACGCAGCCGGCGACTGCGCAGAGGGGCCGGATCTTCTGACCGGCGGAAACCGGGTCCTCGCAATCCTCCCGAACGCCTATATGCAGGGATTCACGGCCGGCATCAATATGGCCGGCGGAAACGCGCGCTTTGACAGAGGCATCCCGATGAATTCCATCGGCTTTTTCGGTCTGCATGCGATGACGGCCGGCGTTTATGACGGGGAGGTTTACGCAGAAAAGACCGATCGCTCCCTGAAGCGGCTGTTTGTGAAAGACGGGTTCCTGCGGGGATTTATCCTGATCGGATGTGACGAGCGGGCGGGCATCTATACCTCGCTCATCCGCGAGCAGACGCCGCTCTCGGAAGTCAATTTTGAACTTCTGAAAAAAGGCGCGACCACAGCGGCGTTTTCCGCGAAAACACGTAGAAAAAAGTTCGGAGGTATGGTATGATGCAGACAATCAATGCAGAAGGTCTCAGTCATCAGGCGCTGAATGAAGCCATCCGTAGCACCTCGAATCCCTGTCTGATCGATCACTGTCTCGGACAGCGCTTCATCGCTGCCGGTATGTCCCATAGGGATCTTACCATCAAAGGAACGCCCGGGAACGCGCTCGGCGCCTACTTAAACGGCGGGACACTGACCGTCATCGGAAACGCGCAGGATGCGGTCGGCGACACGATGAACAACGGAACGATTGTCATCCACGGAAGCATCGGCGACGCGGCAGGCTACGCGATGCGCGGCGGAAAGATTTATGTCCGCGGTAACGCCGGATACCGTGCAGGCATTCATATGAAAGCCTATGAGGACAAGGTTCCTCTGATGATCATCGGCGGAAAAGCCGGAAGTTTTCTCGGAGAATACCAGGCCGGCGGCGTGATTATCGTACTGAATCTGGAGCATCCCGAAGAGAAATGCGTCGGTTTCTTCCCCTGTACCGGCATGCACGGCGGCAAAATGTTCCTGCGCTCCGAATGCGCCGACGTGGTTTTCCCGGAACAGGTGACTGCCCGGCCCGCAGGGGAGCAGGACCTTTCGGAACTTCGTACGCACCTTGAAGAATACTGCCGGATTTTCGGTCTCGACGTAAGGGAACTGCTCTGTGCCCCGTTCACCGTCGTAACGCCCGACAGCAAAAATCCCTATAAGCAGATGTATGTGGCAAACTGACAGGCCAGGGCTGGAACTGCTTCCGCCGCGCTTTGGAGGAATCTATGAAATACACAAGTGAAGAAGTGATCCAGTATACACGTGAGGAGGATGTCAAATTCATCCGCCTCACTTTCTGCGATGTTTTCGGAAAACAGAAGAATATCGCAATCATGCCGCAGGAACTGCCCCGCGCGTTCGCAGACGGCATCTCTTTCGACGCTTCGGCGATCCGGGGGTTCGGCGATGAGACACACAGCGACCTTCTCCTGCATCCGGAACCGGAAACGCTGATGCCGCTCCCCTGGCGTCCGGAGCACGGGCGCGTGATGCAGATGCTGTCCTCGATCACCCGTCCCGACGGAACGCCCTTTCCCTGCGATACGAGAAGCCTCCTGAAGAAGGCGGTCACGGATGCACGGGACGCAGGGTATGAGTTCACCTTCGGCGCCGAGCAGGAATTCTATTTATTCCTGCTGGATGAGAACGGCAGGCCTTCTGCCGAGCCGATCGATCAGGCCTCATACATGGATATCGCGCCGGACGACTGCGGTGAAAACGTCCGCAGGGAAATCTGCCTGACGCTGGAACAGATGGGTATCTATCCGGAAAGCTCCCACCATGAGGAAGGCCCCGGCCAGAACGAGATCGACTTCCGCTATGCAGACGCGCTCACGGCAGCGGACCAGACGCTGGCCTTCCAGCGGGTCGTCCGGACGGTTGCGCACCGGAACGGCCTCTTCGCGGATTTTTCCCCGAAGCCTCTTTCTGACGCGCCCGGGAACGGCTTCCACATCAATATGTCGCTCCGCCCTCTTTTGGATTCTGAGACCTTCTCTTCCATGATCGCCGGAATCCTCAAAAATATCGGCGTCATGACCGCTTTTCTGAATCCCTGCGAAGCTTCTTACCGGCGGCTCGGAAGCTTTAAGGCCCCGAAATATGTTTCCTGGTCTCATGAAAACCGTTCACAGCTCGTACGGCTTCCCGCTGCTTTAGGCGAATACCGCCGCGCAGAGCTTCGTTCTCCGGATCCTGCAGCCAATCCGTATCTGGCATTCACACTGATGATCTATGCCGGTCTTGAAGGCATCCGAAACCGTCTTCCCTTATGCGCGCCTTTGGACGTCAACCTGTACACAGCCTCTCAGGAAGTCCTTTCCGCCTGTGAAAAGCTGCCGGAAGATTTCCGGAAAGCCTGCGAAAAAGCCGCCGGGTCAGACTTTGTCAAAGCGCACATTCCTTCCGAAATTCTGGATATTTACTGCAGAGCATAAACAGAACGACATCAGAAAGACAAGGATTTTTATGAGCCTGAAAGAGCAGGTATACAGCGTTCTCGTTGTATCTTCGGCCGAAAAACTGAATACCGCTTTCAAAGAGCTCTTACCGGAATCGCACTTTGAGCCGGTCCGGTTTGTTTCTTCTGTCAACGCGGGCCAGCGCGCCTTCTCCGGGCGGAGCTATGATTTTGTCATCGTGAATTCCCCGCTCCCGGACGACACAGGCATCCATTTTTCGATTGACTGCGCATCTTCTTCCGGAACGGTCGTCCTGCTTCTCGTCCGCGCGGAAGTTTACGACGGCGTGCGCGACCGGGTCAGAGAGCACGGCGTGTTTACGCTTTCCAGGCCTTTCCCGCGGCCGATGATTCTGACCGCTCTGGACTGGATGGCCGGCATGCGTGAAAAACTCCGGAAAATGGAAAAGAAAACCATCTCCTTTGAAGAAAAAATGGAGGAAATCCGTCTGGTCAACCGTGCCAAGCTGCTTCTTGTATCGGAACTTCAGATGGATGAGCCTCAGGCGCACCGTTACATAGAAAAACAGGCGATGGACCGCTCCGTGACAAGAAAAAC
>CACYBV010000175.1 GCA_902772745.1 uncultured Eubacteriales bacterium | reverse complement strand
CGCATCGTCAGGATGCGGGCGCACTCCATGCCGCCGACGCCGCCGCCGACAACCGCAATCCGTTTCGGGGATTCGGCGGGCTCGAGTTTCCACTTCGTCTCCTCCATCGCCTCCGGATTCAGCGCGCAGTGGGCCATCATGAAGCCGTATTTTCCGGGAGGATTGTCGAGGCTTACGCCGAAGCAGCCGTTGTGGCAGGCAATGCAGGGGCGGATATCCTGCTCGTCACCGATACGCGCCTTATTCAGCCATTCCGGGTCCGCGAGGAACTGTCTCGCGACACCGATGCCGTCGATTTCTCCGGCCGCGATCGCCCTGTCCGCGAAAGAGGGATCTTCCATCCTTCCGGCGCAGAACACCGGGATATCCACGAATTTCTTGAGATACGAAACTTCCGGGAAATTGCACTGAAGCGGCATATAAACCGGCGGGTGCGCCCACCACCAGGAATCGTAAGAGCCGTTGTCCGCGTCCAGGCCGTCCGCACCGGCTTCCTGCAGGATGCGCGCCGCTCTGGGGCTCTGCTCGAGACTCCGGCCGAATTCCTTAAAATCCTCCCCGGGAAGCGCACCCGCATTAAACCCGCGCATTTTGCTGGAAACACTGTAGCGGATCATGACCGGGAAGTCCTCACCGCACTGCTTCTTGATCTCCCGGATGATCTCCGTGACAAAGCGGAAGCGGTTCTCCAAAGACCCGCCGTATTCATCCTCACGGCGGTTTGTGCTTTCGATTGTAAACTGGTCGAGAAGGTAGCCCTCATGGATCGCATGGATCTCCACGCCGTCGATCCCGGCTTTCTTACAGAGAAGCGCCGACTTTCCGAAAGCGTCCACGATGTCGCGGATTTCCCCGACCGTCAGTCCGCGGTGCTTCATTTCGGGCACCCAGACATTCGGAATGCCGTCGGAAGGCGCCACGAGAAGCTCGCGCTTCATTTCTTCGGACATATCGCGGCCGAGCCCCATGAGCTGCGCCCGGCCGAAGCCCGCGCCGAGCTGCATGAAATACTTCGTCCCATAGCTGTGCAGTTCATCCATCAGCTCCTTTACTGGCCCGAGGAAGGCTGCCTCCTTCTCGTAAAGATAGCCGCCGCCCGATTTGACGCCCGTCACGCCGGGGATAATCAGCGCGACGCCGCCTTTTGCGCGCTTCATGTAATAGTCGCGGATTTTCGGGTTGAATTTTCCGTCATAACCGAAAAGGCCGGTTCCGCCCATCGCCGTCAGGATGACGCGGTTTTTCAGCGTGACGCCGCCGATTTTAACCGGCGAGAAAAGTGCCTCGTATCTCTCACTCATCTTTCATGATCCTTTCTGAAACGGTCTGCCGTAAAAGTGTTCTTTCTGATCACCAGTATAGCATAGAAACCCGGATTTCACATAGAAGTTCTTGACTTTTTTTTTCTAAAAATGTATCTTTCCCGCCTGTTTCTCCTCCTCCCCGCGTCCTTCTGTACTTATTTGAAATGATGCGGATACATTTTTGGACCCCCGAGAGGAAACCTATTCCTTTCCGAAAGAATTTCCGGGAAATTCAAATGCCCGGAAACACAGCCCGGGATAAAATAATGTCAACAATAATTGCATGAGGAGGATCTTCAGTTATGGCAAAGTTAAAAATCGGTTTTATCGGCTGCGGCGGCATTGCGTTTGACAAGCATTTCCCGGGCATGTCCACCCAGCGGGACCGGATCGATATGTATGCATTCTGTGATATTATCCCGGAACGCGCGGAAGAAGCGCGGGCAAAATACGGCTGCGAAGGCGCCAAGGTCTTCACGGATTACCATGAGCTCCTGGCGGATCCGGACATTTACGCGGTGCATGTGCTGACCCCGAACGTCAAGCACTGCCAGATTTCCTGCGACGCGATGGAAGCCGGAAAGCACGTTATCTGCGAGAAGCCGATGGCTGCGACTTACGAGGATGCACTCCGGATGTACGAGACTCATATCCGCACCGGCAAGCTTCTCACGATCGGCTATCAGTACCGTCATTTCGACACCCATAAGGCGATGAAGGAATACGTCGACACCGGCGCTCTCGGCAACATTTACTACGCGGAAGCGACTGCCTGGAGGAGAAGAGGCATCCCGACCTGGGGCGTCTTCACCAACAAGGCCGAGCAGGGCGGCGGTCCGCTGATCGACATGGCAACCCATGCACTGGACCTTACCCTCTGGATGATGAACAATTATGAAGTTGAATCCGTCACCGGATGCACCTTCGACAAGATCGGACCGGTCGCCACCCCTGACGAAATGGGCAACGATTTCGGTCCCTGGGATCCGGAGAAGTACGAGCTTGAGGATTCCGCGTTCGGTTTTGTCCGCATGAAGAACGGCGCGCTGATCAACATCCGCTGCTCCTGGGCAATGAATATCATCCCGACCGAGGGCATGGTGCGGCTTTGCGGCGATAAGGGCGGCATCGACGAAAACGGCATGCAGGTTACGGCAAACCATGTCCGCGGCAACCGCGCGCAGGACATCAAGGTAAAGACCCGTTCGATGTTCCCTCGCATGATGAATACGATCGACCGCAACCCCCAGAAGGATCCGAACCAGATGGAGGCCGAGATCTGGGTCAATGCGCTTCTCGGCGAAGGCGAGCTTTTCGTCACTCCCGAACAGGCGCTGACCGTCACCAAGATCCTCGACGCGATCTATCAGTCCGCAAAGAGCGGAAAAACGATCTACTTCGATTGATAAGGATTTATCCGGCACTTGTCATCCCGGGGCAGAAGCCGCAGCCGGGGGATCCCAGCATCTTTGCCGATAAAGACACGGGATTCCTCGACTCCGCTTCGCTCCGCCCGGAATGACACAGACTGTGAGGTATTCTATGAACAGAGAAAGACTTGAAAAGCTCTCCGTCTGGGCAAAGGACCAGCTGACTTCCGTGATCCTGCCCTGGTGGTGCAGCGACTATATCCAGGATCATGAGCACGGCGGCTACTACGGCGTCGTGACGATTGACAT
>CACYBV010000174.1 GCA_902772745.1 uncultured Eubacteriales bacterium | reverse complement strand
TTGCCTCGTGAGCGATGCTGGCCGTTCCGTCTTCCGCATATTCGATTACATCGATAAGGACTTTCTTTGTGACGCTGCCCTTCATCAGGTCGCCGATTGCGTTTCCCGCAAGCGACAGTCCGATGATCGCAACCGTGGGTCCGATAACAACAGCAGGCATCAGCTTGTTGATCCAATTCACACCCGCAAACTTCACGATCAGCGCGATAACGACATAGACAAGGCCGGCAAAAACGGCGCCGATCAGAAGGCCCGCATAGCCGACGGAAACGGAAACCGCGCCGCCGAAAGCCGCGAACATCGAACCGAGGAACGCGAACGAGGATCCGAGGAACACCGGGCTCCGGAATTTCGTAAAGGCGAGGTAGACAATCGTTCCGATGCCGGCGCCGAACAGCGCGGCGGACTGGCTCATTCCATTTCCGACAATCGACGGCACCGCGATCGTTGCCGCCAGAATCGCCAGAAGCTGCTGAAACGCAAAAACAATGAGCTGTGCAAAATTGGGTCTGTCTTTGACCCCGTAAACCAGATTCATTTTTTTACCCTCCCGTGGCAAGTTGAAAAATGTATGAACAAACGGATCTTCTGTCCGGTTATTCCTTTACCAGTGCGACTTCCATCTTGTGGTCAAATTCCGGAACCCGGACCTTGATGAACTCGCTTTTGGAAGTCGGTATGTTTTTCCCGACGTAATTGGCGAAAATCGGAAGCTCCCTGTGTCCCCGGTCGATCATGACAAGAAGCTGTACGCGGTCCGGCCGGCCCAGCGCCATCAGCGCTTCCATCGCTGCCCGTGCGGTCCTTCCGGTGTACAGGACGTCGTCAACAAGGATAATGTTCTTCTCCGTAACGTCAAATCCGATGCGGGTTTCGTTGATCTTCGGATCTCCGTAACGCTTCCTCAGGTCATCCCGGTACCAGGTGATGTCCAGCTCTCCCGTCACGACACGGATATCGGAAAAAAGTTCGATATTCGCACCGATTCTCTGCGCAAGCGGTACGCCTCTGCGCCGGATGCCGACAAGGTACAGCATATCCGAGCCGGGATTCTGCTCGATAATTTCGTGCGACAGGCGCTGCAGCGTCCGCAGCATCGTCTTTTCGTCAACGATGATTTTTTCTGTCATTTCAGCTTTCCATGAATCACCGGAAGCGGCATAAAACCGCATTCCGGGATTGTACGCATTTGTCAAATCTCGAGTGCGTTGTCGCACATCGATTTTCCTCACTGCGTGCTGCAAAAAGCCCCGCCGCGTAAGATTCGCAGCAGGGCAAAATTATCCATGTTTCCATGAACGGATCTTTTTGCGCCTTGCCGCCGTCTCTGCAGCGATTTAAAGGCTTTTAAATTCATCAGTTTTTTTGCAAAACCGGTTGCCGTCGTTTACTTCGTACCGAAAATCCGGTCGCCTGCGTCACCGAGACCCGGGCAGATATAAGCGTTTTCATTGAGTTCGCGGTCCAGATGTCCGACATAGATCTGGACGTCCGGATGGTCCTCATGCAGGCGCTTGATGCCTTCGGGTGCGGCAATGATGCAGAGGAACTTGATGTGAACGCCGCCGTGCTCCTTGATCATGCGGATCGCGTCGCTGGCGGAGCCGCCGGTCGCGAGCATCGGGTCAAGCACGATAATCGTCCGAAGCTCGATCGGGCTCGGGAGTTTGCAGTAGTATTCGTGGGGTTCGTGGGTGACTTCGTCGCGGTAGAGGCCGATATGGCCGATTTTTGCAGTCGGGGTCAGCGCCGTAATTCCGCTCACCATGCCCAGTCCCGCTCGGAGAATCGGAACAATTGCAAGTTTCTTTCCGGCAATTACCGGCGACTTGCAGGTTTCAATCGGGGTCTCAACTTCGACATCCTCCAGCGGGAGGTCCCAAAGCGCTTCGAAACCCATCAGCATCGCTATTTCCTCAATCAGTTTGCGGAATTCGTTTGTGCCGGTGTTTTTGTCCCTAAGCATCGTGATTTTGTGCTGGATCAGCGGGTGGTTCTGAATAAATACGCCGTCTTCCGGCCCGTAAATGTTCTCGATCGCCATAGAAATATCCTTTCTTTCTGCGTTTTAATCCCCAGATATGGTATGTCTCATCCTCTGATGTCCCAACATTTTCTTTTCGATGATTATACCCTCTTCCCTCTGCTGTGTCAATTCCAAAATTCATTGTTTTTTCACATATATCTTTTCGTGCATTGTTCGCTTTTACTTAAAATCCCGGTTTCTGTTTTTTCTGCTTGACAGCGGAAGAATCTTGTGCTATGATCTGCATGTTGTTTCTCAAGGCTCGTTGGTCAAGCGGCTAAGACGCCGCCCTCTCAAGGCGGAAACACGAGTTCGATTCTCGTACGAGCTACTTTCTGATAAGCGGAATCCGTCGGGTTCCGCTTTTGTTATGTTCTTACAGCCGCTTTTATGCGAAACATTCTGAAAGGATTCACGCCATGCCACGCATCCTGACGCCCGCCCAGACCGCCGTGCGTTCCGTCATCAAAAAATACCGAAAGGAAATCTGGAATCCCTTCACCGCGGCCGTAACGCGCTATGAGCTGCTCTCTCCCGGCGACCATGTCGCCGTCTGTATATCAGGCGGCAAGGACAGTATGCTGATGGCGGTATGCATGCGCCAGCTGCAGATGATTTCGGACTTTCCCTTTGATCTGACCTATCTAGTGATGGATCCCGGCTATAATGAGAAAAACCGCCGGAAAATCGAGGAAAACGCTGCGCTTCTTGAGATCCCGCTGACCGTTTTCGAAACGGACATCTTTGATACCGCGAATTCCGTCTCCGAATCTCCCTGCTATCTCTGTGCAAGAATGCGCCGCGGAAACCTGTATCACAAAGCACAGGAACTCGGATGCAGCAAGATCGCTCTCGGGCATCACCTGAACGACGCGATTGAAACCGTTCTGATGTCCATGTTCTACAGTTCGAAAATCGAGACCATGATTCCGAAAGTACATTCCGACAACTTTCCCGGAATGGAACTGATTCGCCCGCTGTACGGTGTCCGTGAGGAAGATATCTTTGCCTGGGCGCGGTATAACAGCCTTGATTTCATCCGCTGCGCCTGCCGGTTTACGGAGCGGACGGAAGAACTTCTCGGCGCCGAAAGCAGGGAATCCATCTCGAAGCGCCGCGAAGTCAAGGAGCTGATACGGACGCTCGCAAAAGATAATCCGGATATCGAACGCAATATGTGGAATGCCCTGCACAATGTCCAGATCGATACCTTTCCCGGCTTTACCAGAAACCGAGTTCGTGAAACTTTCCTGAATCACTACGATTCCGAAAAACCGGCGCTCTGATCTTCTGCGCCGGTTTTTTATCGGTTTTCTAATCAGCCAGCCGCACCTTCCACTACGAAAGGCCAGCCGTTTTCCATCGCAAACCGGTGTGCCGCTGAACCTGCATCCACATGGAAAAGGATCTTGTCCCGATTCTGGTAATCGTAGCGGTATTCGTTGAATGCCTTAGCGCCGATCACTTTGACCGAAGCCGGGATATAAATATCTGTGATGTATTCGCAGTACCAGAAAGCATAATCGCGTATCTCGTATACGCCTTCCGGAACAAACACCTCTCCCATCATCGCCGACGGGCAGGAAACCAGGGATTTTCCCGCGCGGTCCAGAAGCATATAT
>CACYBV010000173.1 GCA_902772745.1 uncultured Eubacteriales bacterium | reverse complement strand
TGATCGGGTTCAGGGAAGTCATCGGATCCTGGAAAACGGTTGCGATCTTGGAGCCCCGGATCTGCTGCCAGTCCTTGGGATGCGAAATATTCGCAACGTTCAGGACACAGGTCCCGTGAAGCATTTCATCGGTTTCATCCGTCAGCTTCACGCGAAGCGCCGTCGTTCCGAAAACCGCGTCGCGGGTCTCGTCCTTTGCGACATCCTCCCCAAGACGCATGGCTTCCTTATAGGACTTCAGAAGTTTCATCTCTGTCTGGACCCGCTTAAACGGATTGTACCGGCCGATCGAGAGATAAATTTCCTTGGCAATGTTCAGGTTCCGGTCGGAGATTTCCTTGCTGACCTCTTCCGCGGTTTCCTTCGCATACTGTTCCTTGAGCGCCTGAAGCTCTTTATTGTAGGATTCCTGATACTGCGTGTCTGAGGCAGCTTTCTGCTTATGCTCCTTGATCCGCGCTTCCCGTTCGGCTTCAGTATCCTTGATCGCTTTCTGGTACCGGCTGATTTCTCCGGAAACCTTCCTGATCTGCTCTCTGTCGTTCTTGGGATCGAGCGTCTGCTTCAGGTTGTTCGCTTCCGTCAGATTGTACTTAAGGTCATCCAGTTTTTCCGTAAATGCCTGGTCTTCTTCGTCGGAAAGGATGGTCCGCGCCTTATGTTCACGCTTCAGCTCCAGCATTTTCCGCCAGGTATCCGAACCTTTTTCCAGCTTTGAATAGCCGTTCAGCTTTTTGTGCATCCGGTTGATGTCAAATTTCGCGATGCTGTTCAGCGAAACCTTCGTATCCGCCAGCTCCTCGTCGTTGAATACGACAGAGCCGTTCGAAATAAAGCCGTTGGTCTCCAGCATTCCGGCGAAAGTTTTGGTGAAAACCGATTTCCCGGAACCCGACTCGCCGACGATTGCGATCGATTCGTTTTCGTAAATATCAAGGGTGATGCCCCGGATCGCTGTCAGGATACGGCCGCGGACACGGAATTTGACTTCGAGGTCTTTTACGGACAATAATACTTTTTTATCTTCCATAACACAGCCCCCTTACATATGAGTCCTGGGGTCTGATGCATCACCCAGATTCTGCCCGATGACGAAGAGCACAATGGAGATGATCGCAGAGACCGCAACCGGGCTCCAGAATTCAAATCCCCAGCCGGGCGTTGTCATCGCGCTCTGCGATTCGGAAATCATTTTGCCGAGGGACATTTCGGAAACACCCATGCCGATGTAGGACAGGAAAACTTCCATACCGATATAGGCAGGGATTTCGAGCGCCGCATAGGTCACAATGACCGAAGTCATAAAGGGCAGGATATTTTTCGTCGCGATTCGTATGAGCCTGGTTCCGAGACACTTACTGGCCAGGTTATAGTCACGGTCACGGATAATGATAACCTGCGTTCGTATGAAATACGCGACACCGAGCCAGCCGGTAATCGTCAGAGCGAAGATCAGCGTCCAGAACGAGGGGCTGAAGATCAGCACCAGAACAGCAATCAGAAGTTCATAAGGCACATTGCCGACGATATTGTAGACTTCGATCATGAACAGGTCGAATTTCTTGGAAAATCCCCAGATGGAGCCCAGGAAAATACCGATCGTCATATTGATCAGCGCGACAATAAAGGCCAGGGAAACGGAAATCTGAGAACCGTTCCACACCGCATCAAAGGTGAATTCACCGGAAGCGCCGGTTCCGAGAATCGAATGGATGCTGAAACCGAAATACCGGAAGGCCTTGATCGGGTTCAGATGCTTGGCATCCGGATCCATGATCCGCGCGAAACGGTCGTACTCGATCATATGCGGATAAGCATAGGTAAAGAACAGCAGCAGTCCGACGATAATCAGCATGACAATGTTGATTTTCTTCTTGAAGAATACGCGGAACACGCTCTTCCAGTAGGAATAGCGGGGTGCGGTAATCTTCTCCGATTCCTGATCGCTGTGGTCTACATGCTGAAACAATTCTTCATTTGAAAGGCCAAGGTGACTTAAATCAACAAGATTTGTATTCTGTCCCATGTCTTACCTCGCTTTCGATGTAAAGTTGATCCGCGGGTCAACCACAGTCATCAGTACGTCGCCCAGGATGATGGAAATAATTGACAGCACCGCGTAGAACATCGTAACACCTACGATAACGCCGTTATCGTATTTGTTGATCGCCTGGATTAAGAGACCGCCGACGCCGGGCACTACGTATACACGCTCCGTAAGAAGCGCACCCGTCATGGAGAAGAGAATGGATGCGGGAATACCGCGGATGATCGGGATTGCCGCATTTTTCAGGATATGATTCCGGAAAATCTCACCCTCCGACAAGCCGCCGGACCGGGCGAACTTGACGTAGTCCGAATTCTGCTGGTCGACCATGTAACGTCTCAGCCAACGCATCAGGCTCGCGATCGGTCTCAGCGAAAGAGATACAATCGGAAGGATGTACATGAGCCAGGTGCCGGCCTGCAGGTCGAAGGTTGTCGGAAGGCCGGTCTTGTAACCGATGGCCTTCACGAGGAAAATATAAGAGAGGCCGGGAACTGCGGTAATGAATACCACGTATGCGGAACCGATCTTATCCACGAGTTTGTTTTCCTTCTGCGCCATCCAGATGCCGATCGGAATACCGACAAGATAGGACAGAATCGTGGAAATAATACCGATGATGAATGAATATCCCATGCGGCTCAGGCCGTTGTTGACCGAGATCACATTCGTATAATCATCCACGTAATACTGCATATTCAGGTCACTGGCTTCCCGGGATCCTTCGACATAGCGCGCAGAATGAAGATCGGCGGAACCTTCGGCGGTTACGCCGCTCGGATAGGTAATTGTCCGAAGCACGTAGGAGCCCTGTGTCTGGGTCATGGTCTGCCAGACATCGATGCCGCGGTTTACCGCGTAGGATGTGCCCAGCTTAATGGTCACCAGATTCTGGTGTATAAACGGAAACTTATTGTCCGTGTAAAGAAGGTATTTATACGTGGTGCCGTTTCCGATGACGGCCGGCGCAAATTTCTCGCCGCCGTACAGGGGATCGTGAAGCGTAAATTTGATGCCGCGTTCACCTTCCACATTTTCAGCGTTATGTATATTATCTACAGTGAATACTCTCGAGAAGTACGACCACAGGCGCTTATAGAGCGGTCTGTCGCGATAGGCAAACAGCTGCTGCTGCCCGCCCTGTTTTACGGATTTCTTGTTTTTCATCACTGCATCCAGGCGCTTTACTGTGTAGCCCTGGCTTTCATAATATTCCGTAAATTTCTGTACATATTCTGCCACCAGCTCGGAATCCTTTTTAGGAGTTCTTCCGATCGTGGCTACTTTATCGCGGGTTTCTTCGTCCAGTTCACCGTTCTTCACAAGCATGCTCAGGTAACTGGAATAAGTAGAGAAATCCATATAACCGTAGTTGTTCCATGCCCGATAGGTATATACTTCCTTGGCATTCGAATACTGTTTCGTATAATTGGTGTCAAAGGCGAAAACCTGGTTCCGGTCCATCAGAGAATAGATCAGAATCATAACCACAGCAACAACGACGATTACCGAAAAAATGCCGTGAAGGAGTCTTCTTAACAAATACTTAGTCATAGCGATCCCAACCCTGTCTGTTCATGCATTCGTATAACAACAGGGGGATGAGAGCTGTCTGCAGTCATCCCCCCATCGTCAATTTGATTCAGCAATTAACATTGCTTCTTTTTAAGGCTGCACCTCAAATTAATAGATACCGCAGGACTTGATCATACCGCCCTGGACATCAGGCTGTACAGTAGCCAGATAAGTCTGAGGATCACCGTAGTCAGGACCCCAACCGGATACGTTGTTGTAAGAGCAGTTGAAATCATAACCGTAGTTCGGATAGTAACCAGCATACAGCCAGCCAGCCTGGTCGCCGGTGCCGACGAGGTTCACAATAACCGCGCCGCCAAGAGCTGCCTCAACAGACTGCTTCAGCACGTTCGCCTGGTTCTGTCTGATGGTCGAAGAATCATTGTACGGATCGTCGATGTAGATCGGGTTCTCTGCAGAGATCTCGATGCCTTCTGCAGCAAGCTCTTCGATCGCGATTGCAAGCTCGGAAGCAGCATATTCCGGATCGTACCAGCCGTCGAAGCCGTCGCCGGTGTTGGTCTCAGCATCCCAAACCTTAACCTTGACGCCGTCAGCGTCGATCTGAGCCTGCATGATCTCGCCGTAGTAGGTGCCGGCAGCAAAGTCG
>CACYBV010000172.1 GCA_902772745.1 uncultured Eubacteriales bacterium | reverse complement strand
CCGGGGATACCCCTTATGAGAACGCACAGTTCCTGCTGTTTCTGTGCGCCGTGATCAAGGCGGTGGACGATTACCAGGATCTCCTCCGGATCTCCGTTGCTACCGCGGGAAACGATCATCGGCTCGGCGCGAATGAGGCGCCGCCCGCGGTGGTTTCCATGTTCCTCGGCGACGAGCTGAACGCGGTCCTCGAGGCGATCGAAAACGATGTGCCCTATGAAGGCACGGAGCATGTCAAGATGAAGCTCGGCGTCTCCGTTCTGCCGCAGTTCAACCGGGATACGACGGACAGAAACCGGACCTCGCCCTTTGCCTTTACCGGCAATAAATTCGAGTTCAGAATGCTCGGATCCTCGAACTCCATCGCCTGCGCGAACATTATGCTGAACGCGGCGGTCGCGGAATCCCTGAGAATTTACGCCGACCGGCTGGAAGGTGCCGAAGATTTTGAGGGTACGCTTCACGAGATGATCCGGAAGACCATTCACGACCACCGCCGCATCATTTTCAACGGAAACGGCTATGACGACGCGTGGATCAAAGAAGCGACCGAGGTCCGGGGACTTTTGAACCTGAAAACGACGCCGGATGCCTTTGAGCAGTTCCTGACGAAGAAAAATATCGATATGCTTACAGGTCTGAAGGTCTTCACAAAGGAAGAGATGCGTTCCCGCTACGAGATCATGCTGGAGAACTACTGCAAGTCCGTAACGATCGAGGCGAACACGATGATCAGCATGGCAAAGACGCAGATTTCTCCGGCGATCGCGGCTTTCTCGGCAAAGGCCGCGAAGGAAGCCCTTGAAAAGAAGGCTCTGGATCCTTCGATCCCCTGCGGATACGAATGCGGAATCGTCCGGCGGCTTTCGGAACTGAACGATGAAATCGTCAGGAAAACGGGAGAGCTCCAGGATGCGGTTTCCGGCCTTTCTGACGCGTCCGGCATCGGTGAGGAGTCCGCGCTGATCCGCGATACCGTGATTCCGAAGATGGAAGAACTGAGGACGCTTGCGGACGAAGCCGAGACGATGACGGACAAGGCGTACTGGCCGTACCCGAGCTATGCGGACATCCTGTTCAGTGTGAAATAAACGGCGTAACAGAAACCACAGAAAAGGAGATCTGACATGGCAGCAGAAGAAATTGCGGGAATGATAGAAGAGTCTGTAACACAGGAAGTGTTCGGCGTCTGGTTTCTGATCGGCGCGGCGCTTGTTTTTCTGATGCAGGCAGGGTTTGCGATGGTCGAAACCGGCTTTACCAGAGCCAAGAACGCCGGCAATATCATCATGAAAAACCTGATGGATTTCTGTATCGGCACGGTTGTCTTTGTGCTTCTCGGATTCAGCCTGATGATGGCGGAAGACTATGTGCTGGGCTTCATCGGCGTACCCAACCTGAAGATCCTGACGAATTTCGGAGAATTCCTGGAGAGCGGCAATGCGCCTTCCTTCGTATTCAACCTGGTATTCTGCGCGACGGCGGCGACGATCGTCTCGGGCTCGATGGCGGAGCGCACGAAATTCGCTTCGTACTGCATTTATTCCGCAGTGATTTCGCTGTTTGTCTACCCCATTGAAGCCGGCTGGGTATGGAACTCGCAGGGCTGGCTTCTGAAGCTCGGCTTCCACGATTTCGCAGGCTCCGCGGCGATTCATTCCGTCGGCGGGCTTACGGCGCTGATCGGCGCGGTCATGGTCGGTCCGAGGCTCGGGAAATACCAGAAGGACGGGAACGGGAAGGTGAAGAAGGTCAACGCGATCCCGGGGCACGCGATTACGCTCGGCGCTTTGGGCTGCTTTATCCTCTGGTTCGGCTGGTACGGCTTCAACGGCGCTGCGGCCTGGAACGGAAGCTCGCTCGCGTCCATTTTCGTGACGACGACGATTGCGCCTGCGGTGGCTACCGTTACCACCATGCTTTTTACCTGGTTCAAAAACGGAAAGCCGGACGTCTCCATGTGTCTGAACGCGAGCCTCGCGGGACTTGTCGGCATCACGGCGGGCTGTGACTCGCTGGATGCTTTCGGTTCGAGCGTTGTCGGCATTGTTTCCGGCATTCTGGTCGTCGCGGTCGTGGAGGTGCTGGACCTGAAATGCCACATTGACGACCCGGTCGGTGCTGTCGGCGTACATTTCGCAAACGGTGTCTGGGGTACGATCGCGGTGGGGCTTCTGTCCAATCCGAAAGCGCCTGCGGGTCTTTCAGGACTTGTCTATACCGGCTCCTTCCGGCTTCTTTGGGTCCAGACTTTGGGGATTTTGTGCATCCTACTGTGGACGGCGCTGATGATGACCTGCACCTTCTTTATTATCAGGAAAACCATCGGACTCCGGGTATCGGAGGAAGAGGAAATCCGGGGCCTTGACAGCACCGAACACGGCCTTCCGAGCGCATATTCGGACTTCCTGCCCGCGCCGGAGAGCCTCGATTACGGCTATACGGGTGCCATCGTGACTGCGGGCGGCATCCCGCCTGCGGAAGCCGTGCCCGTAAAGAAAGTGCCGTCCTTTGACGACGGATCGCCGAAATTCACCAAGGTGGAGATTGTCTTTAAGGAAGCCCGTCTTGAAGCTTTGAAGAACGCGATGACGGAGATCGGCATTACCGGCATGACGGTATCCCATGTGCTTGGCTGCGGACAGCAGAAAGGAAAACCCGAGTACTACAGAGGCGTTCAGGTGGAGACGACACTGCTTCCGAAAATCCAGATGGACATCGTGGTCAGCAAAGTGCCTGTGCGGACCGTAATCGAAACCGCGAAGAAGGTTCTGTATACCGGACATATCGGCGACGGCAAGATCTTTGTCTACGATGTGGAGAACGTCGTCAAGGTGCGGACCGGCGAAGAGGGCTACGACGCGCTGCAGGACGTGGAATAAAGTTCCGCGAAGCTTTTGAAGCGGGTGCGGGACAGATCTGTGGGGGTAAAGGACAGTGTGTTCGATTTTCGGTTACTGCGGAGCTGTTTTGGACAGAGAAGCCTTCCTGGAAGGCTTTCGTAAAACAAAAACCCGCGGTCCGGACGACAGCCGGATCGTGGACCTTGGCGCAGGAATTCTGGCGTTTCACCGGCTTTCTATTATGGGACTCACGCCTTCGGGGATGCAGCCTTTTCTGCTGGACGGATCGGCGGCCGTCTGCAACGGCGAGCTGTACGGGTTTGAGAAAGAGCGGGAAAGGCTTCGAAAAAAAGGCTATTCCTTTCAGTCGGACAGCGACTGCGAGATTATCCTGCCGATGTATTTTGAATACGGTACGGAAATGTTCTCGATGCTCGACGCGGAGTTTGCCTTGGTGATCTACGACGGAAGAACCGGCGATTTTATCGCCGCCCGGGACCCTGTGGGCATACGTCCCCTGTACTTCGGGCTTGATCCTGCGGAAACCATGGTATTTGCGAGCGAGGCGAAAAACCTTACCGGGATCTGTAAGAGAATCATGCCGTTCCCGCCCGGACATTATTACAGAAACGGCGAGTTCATACCCTACTGCGATATCACAGAAGTGAAAGCAGCCTCCCCGGACGGCCTGGAAACGGTCTGCGAGAAAATCCGGGACAAGCTGACCGAAGGTGTGAAAAAACGTCTCGTTTCCGACTCGAAGATCGGATTTCTGCTGTCGGGCGGGCTGGATTCCTCCCTGGTGTGCGCCATAGCCCAAAAAGAGTGCCGCCATCCGATCCGTACCTTCGCGATCGGCATGGAGAAGGACGCGATCGACCTTCGCTACGCGCGGCAGGCGGCGGAATACATCGGATCGGAACACACGGAAGTCTTCATGACAAGGGAAGACGTGCTTGCGGCCCTTCGGGAAGTCATTTACATCCTGGGGACCTACGACATCACAACGATCCGTGCGAGCATGGGCATGTATCTCGTATGCAGAGCCATTCATGAACAGACGGACATCCGTGTGATTCTGACCGGCGAGATTTCGGACGAACTGTTCGGCTATAAGTATACGGATTTCGCGCCTTCCGCGGAGGAATTCCAGAAGGAGGCCGTAAAGCGCATCTCGGAAATCCACATGTACGACGTGCTGCGCGCGGACCGCTGCATTTCCGTGAATTCTCTGGAAGCGCGGGTTCCGTTCGGGGACCTTGAGTTTGTCCGTTATGTCATGAGCGTGAATCCGGAACTGAAGATGAACCGTTACGGCATCGGAAAGTACCTTCTGAGGCATGCATTCGAAGGAACGGGGATTTTGCCGGATTCGCTTCTCTGGCGCGAAAAAGCGGCCTTTTCGGACGCTGTAGGGCATTCTATGGTGGATGATCTCAAAGAATATGCAGGGAGCCGGTATTCCGATGCGGATTTTGAGGCGCTGAGCCGAAAATACAGCTTTGCGAAACCCTTTACGAAGGAGTCGCTCCTGTACCGGGAGATTTTCGAAGAATATTATCCCGGACAGGCGGAGATGGTTGCCGGTTTCTGGATGCCGAACCGAAGCTGGCCCGGCTGCGACGTGCAGGATCCATCAGCGCGGGTGCTTTCAAACTACGGAAACAGCGGAAAGTGAGGAACAGTATGCATTTCACCAAGATGCACGGACTCGGAAACGACTATCTCTATGTATACGGCGAAGTGCCGGAGAATATTTCCGAGCTTTCGAAAAAGCTTTCCGACCGGCATTTCGGCGCCGGCTCGGACGGAATGATTTATATCTGCAGGTCGGATCATGCGGACTTTTCGATGCGGATTTTCAATGCGGACGGCAGCGAAGCGAAGATGTGCGGAAACGGGATCCGCTGCGTCGGAAAATATGTCTATGAGAAAGGCTATACCGACAAAACGGAGCTTTCGATCGAAACGCTTTCCGGGATACGCGGGCTGAAACTGATGCTTCAGGGATCCCATGTCACGTGCGTCCGTGTGGATATGGGGACTACGGAAGTTTCCGAAGACCGGATCCTGTTTCTGCCCGGGAAAGAAATCCGCTGTACGCCGGTTTCCGTCGGCAATCCGCATGCGGTGATCTTCGTACCGGATGCGTACCGGGTGCCGCTTTCGGAACTGGGACCGCAGATCGAACATCATCCGGCTTTTCCTGGCGGCGTGAACGCGGAGTTTGTGCAGGTCCTTTCACCGGAATGCTTAAGGATGCGGGTCTGGGAACGCGGAAGCGGCATTACGAAAGCCTGCGGAACCGGGGCCTGCGCGAGCGCTGCGGCAGCGGTGAACCGCGGCCTGTGCAGGACAGGAGAACCGATCCTGGTGATTCTCGACGGCGGAACCCTGGAAATCACAGTCAGAGAGGACGGGCGCGTTCTTATGAGCGGGCCTGCAGAAACCGTATATGAAGGAGAAACGGTCGGATGATGCAGCCGAATTCGCACTATAATGACCTGAAGGAAGATTATCTCTTCCGTATGATTGCGGCAAAAACAGCGG
This sequence comes from uncultured Eubacteriales bacterium, assembly GCA_902772745.1. GTDB lineage: Bacteria > Bacillota > Clostridia > Lachnospirales > Lachnospiraceae > UBA1267. The sequence continues at coordinate 4,172 of CACYBV010000172.1, read as the reverse complement.
ATTTCATGAAAGAGCATCCGCAGAAAAAACTTCTCCGGATGGGCATCGGAGATGTGAGCCTGCCGCTTCCGCCTTCTGTGATCCGGGCACTTCACGAAGCGGTCTCCGATCAGGCGGATCCGCTGAGATTCCATGGCTATATGCCCGAATGCGGCGCGGATTTCCTGCGGGAAGCCATCGCAGCGCATTACGGGAAGCGCGGGATTCTGATTCATCCTTCGGAAGTGTTTGTCTCTTCAGGTGCCAGCGACGAACTCGGAGACCTGCAGGACCTGTTCGCGCCGGTGAACGCGGCGCTTGTGATGGAACCCGCCTATCCCGCCTATGCGGACGCCTGCGTCATCGCGGGACGGAAGATTCTTCACCTGCCTTCAAGCTGGGAAAACGGCTTTCTTCCCGTACCGGATGACAGGCTTGAGGCCGATATGGTTTACCTCTGTTCACCGAACAATCCGACTGGGGCGGTGTTCACAAAGGAGCTTCTTCGGGACTGGGTGGAGTGGGCGAACCGGCGGGGGGCCGTGATTCTGTTCGACGCAGCGTACGAAGCTTTTATTACAGACGAAGATCTGCCGAGGAGCATCTTTGAAATCGACGGAGCAAAAACCTGCGCCATCGAAATCTGTTCCCTTTCCAAAACCGCCGGCTTTACCGGAACCCGCCTCGGATATACCGTAATTCCGGAAGCACTTCTCAGGCAGGGCATGAGCCTGAACCGGATGTGGGTCAGAAACCGCACGACCAAAACGAACGGGATTTCCTATATCCTTCAGAAAGGCGGGGCAGCGGTCTTTACGGAAGAAGGGCAGAGAGAAATCCGGGAGAATATCGCGGTATATCAGAAAAACGCTGCGGTTCTTTCGGAAGCTTTGGAGATAGTAGGAATCCGCTTTACCGGCGGAAAGAACGCACCGTACATCTGGATGAACTGCCCGGACCGCATGAAGAGCTGGGATTTTTTCGACCTTCTGCTTCGGGAAATCCAGGTGGTCGGTACGCCGGGCGCAGGGTTCGGGGAAGCCGGCGAAGGCTGTTTCCGTTTCTCAACCTTCGGGAGTCCGGTGGATACAGAAGAGGCTGCGAAGCGGCTTTTTGGGCTTCTTTGCGGAATCAGGGAAGGAATGGTCAGACTGTGATGCCTGCCTGAAAGGACGGTACAATGAAAAAGGGAAAAAACTGCGTGATCTGCGGAATCAACTGGGGCGATGAAGGAAAGGGCCGGATGGTGGATCTCCTGACGGACCACTATGACATCGTAGTGCGTTATCAGGGCGGAGGAAACGCCGGGCATACGGTTATCAACGAGAAGGGAAAATTCGCGCTGCATCTGCTGCCTTCGGGTGTTTTTCGGGAAGGCGTTGTCAATGTGCTCGGAAACGGCGTCGCGCTGGATCCGGAAAATCTCTGGAAGGAAATCGGGGAAGTGCGCGAAAAAGGCGTCGAAATCACGCCGGAAAACCTGCGGATCAGCGATCGTGCGTCCCTGCTTCTTCCCTGGCACCGGGAACAGGACGCTTTGGAAGAAGCGCGGCTTGCGGATAAAAAGTACGGTTCGACGAAACAGGGCATTGCGCCGTTTTATTCGGACAAGTACCAGAAAAAGACCGTGCTCGCGGGCGAACTGTTCCATCCGGAGGAACTTCGGAGTCATCTTCAGGATCTGCTGGAATGGAAAAACCTGACGCTTCAGCGGGTTTACGGCGCGGAAGGCTGGACGGCGGAGCGGCTGACGGAGTGGATTGAGGATTACGGTGAGAAGATCAGGCCTTTTATCTGTGATACAGGCGCTTTCCTTGCAGAAGCCAGCCTTTCCGGAAAAAGGATCCTCTTCGAAGCCCAGCTCGGAGCGCTCAGGGATCTCGATTTCGGGATTGTCCCTTTTACCACTTCCTCCAATACGATTGCGGCCTACGCGCCGATCGGCGCGGGGCTTCCCTCGCTTTCCGTTGATGAAGTGGTCGGCGTCGTGAAAGCCTACTCAACCTGTGTCGGCGAAGGACCATTTGTCAGTGAAATGTTCGGGCCGGAGGCGGAAAAACTCCGGGAAGCCGGCGCAGAATACGGCGCAAAAACCGGGCGTCCGAGAAGGGTCGGCGCGATCGATCTCGTTGCGACCCGGTACGGCGTGCAGATCCAGGGGGCTTCACAGATTGCGCTGACGAAGCTCGATGTCCTGAGCTATATGGATACAATACCGGTCTGCGGCGCGTATCTAGTCGGCGGCGCGGAAACGGAGCGCTTTCCTTTTCCGACAGAGCTTGCGGAAGCAAAACCGGTGCTCCGCTTTATCGACGGCTGGAAGTGCGATATCAGCGGGTGCCGCAGCTGGGAAGAGCTGCCGCCAAAGGCGCAGGCCTATGTAAAGCTGATCGAAGACGCGATCGGCTGTCCGATCACCTATATCTCGGTCGGCCCGGAGCGGGAGAGCATTATTATCAGGGAGAAGTGATGGAAAAGATTCTTGTACTGGATTTCGGCGGCCAGTATAACCAGCTGATCGCGCGGCGCGTGCGGGAGCAGAAAGTCTACGCGGAAATCCGGCCATTTGACCGGGTGAGCCTTAGGGAAATCCGGGAGACCGCTTACCGGGGAATTATCTTCACCGGCGGACCGAACAGCGTCTATGACCCGGAGTCGCCGCATTATGATGCGGGTATTCTGGATCTCGGGATTCCGATCCTCGGAATCTGCTATGGCGCACAGCTCATGGCGTTTATGGCGGGCGGAACGGTCCTGGGTGCTGAAAATTCAAGCGAATACGGGAAGACCCGGCTGTTTTGCGAGGCACATCCCCTGCTTCGGGACGTGCCCCGGGAGAGCATCTGCTGGATGAGTCACACGGATTTTATCGGCAGGGTTCCGGACCGCTTCTCAATTATTGGAAAAACACAAAAATGTCCCTGTGCCGCGATGGCGGATGAAAAACGGCGGCTTTACGGGCTGCAGTTCCATCCGGAGGTGACTCATACCGAGTTCGGAAAGCAGATCTTCCGGAACTTTCTCTTTGACATCTGCGGATGCAGCGGGGACTGGAATGTCCTTGATTATGCCGACCGGGCAGTTGAAAAATACCGCAGGAAATACGCGGACAAAAAAGTGCTTCTTGCGCTTTCGGGAGGCGTGGATTCCTCTGTTGCGGCGCTTCTTCTGCACCGGGCAGTCGGGCAGAACCTGAGCTGTGTCTTTGTCGATCACGGACTCTTAAGAAAGGGCGAGGGCGATCTTGTGGAAAAGACCTTCCGCGGGAAGTTCGGCGTGAACCTTGTGCGCGTAAACGCGTCAGCCCGCTTCTTTTCAGCGCTTCATGGCATCACGGACCCGGAGCAGAAGCGGAAGATCATCGGCAGGGAGTTTATCCGCGTCTTCGAGGAGGAAGCAAAAAAGATCGGTCATGTCCACGCGCTCGCACAGGGAACGATCTATCCCGACGTCATTGAGAGCGGAAAAGGCCAATCGGCAGTGATCAAGAGCCACCACAATGTCGGCGGACTTCCGGACGTCATTTCCTTTGATGAAATCATTGAACCGCTTCGGGATTTCTTTAAGGATGAGGCGCGCGCGATCGGAACGAAGCTCGGCCTTCCTCCAGCTCTCGTATGGCGCCAGCCTTTCCCGGGACCGGGCCTCGGGGTACGGGTCGCGGGGGAAGTCACCCGGGAGAAAGTCCGGATGCTTCAGGAAGCGGACGCGGTGTTCCGGGAGGAGGTCGATGCGGCCGGGCTCCCGAAGACGCCAGATCAGTATTTTGCCGCGCTCACGGACACAAGGAGCGTCGGCGTGATGGGAGACGCGCGGACCTGCGGATATATCTGCCTGCTGCGCGCGGTATCGACGGATGATTTTATGACGGCGGAGTGGACGAGGCTTCCGTACGAAGTGCTGGAACGCGCGAGCTCGAGGATCACAAATGAAGTCCCGGGCATTTCCAGAGTAGTGTATGATATTTCGTCAAAGCCCCCGGCGACGGTGGAACTGGAGTGAAAGGAGCATCCTCATGACCAAGTATATTTTTGTGACCGGCGGCGTCGTCTCCGGACTCGGGAAAGGCATCACGGCGGCTTCCCTGGGTCGGCTCTTAAAAGCCCGCGGCCTGAAGGTGGCGGCGCAGAAGCTGGACCCGTATATCAATGTGGATCCGGGCACGATGAGTCCCTATCAGCACGGCGAAGTCT
>CACYBV010000171.1 GCA_902772745.1 uncultured Eubacteriales bacterium | reverse complement strand
TCTTCCGCCGGTCCGCTTCAGCTCCTTCAGCAAAAATCTCGGATTATTTACACTTGTTCCGATTTTCGCAGGATCGCCGAAGGTCTGACGGTAATAGTAATAATCCGCCATCGGGTTCGAGTCCTCCGGGCTCATGTTCTCCATGCCGTCCGTGAGCATCGCCGGAGACATCGCGAAGGCCCGTTCAAACTTTTCCGGATAATAGTACACCGCCCGGATCGCACCGAAACCGCCCATAGAGCAGCCGCCGACAAAGTTATGCTCCCGCTCCAGAGGAAGCCCGAGAGACTTATGCAGGTACTGCGGAAGCTCTTCGAAAATATAGGACCCGAAGCGGTTCGTATTCGCTTCCCCGTCCACATAGAAGCTCAGGTCTCCGTAGGGCATGACCATCGCAATATTGTAGCGCTGTGAGAAGTCCCGCACATAGGTCATATTCGCCCATTCCGAGTTGTCGTTCGAATAACCGTGCAGCAGGTATAAAACCTTCATCGGCCGCTCGTAGTGCTCGATGCCGGCCCGCTGCTTTTCGTATTCATTCGTGTCATTCGGCAGCTCGACCTTTACATTGGAGACTCTGGAATTTACTTCAGAACGAAAAGAAATGTCATAAAACGCCATGAAAAAGCCCTTTCAAAACTCCTCTTTATGAAGGAAACGCTGACTATTCATCAGCGTTTCCTCCGTACTTTATCCGCACTTTTTCGGATAATTCAGTTTACATTATTTCTTTGCGGCAAGCCATTCATCAAGCTGTTTCTGCTTCTCAGCGATGATTGCATCGATGCCTGCATCGTGCAGCGCCTGCTGGAACTGCGGAAGGACTTCGTCGATGTCAACTTCGCCGTTCATCAGCGGGTTGTAATACTGTGCGATAACGTTCGTGCAAGCCGCAGCCTGGTCCGCAACCGGGGTAAGGTCGCAGGTGAAGCCAAGCGCCAGGGACGGGATGGCATTTGCGTTGTCCTGCTGCATCAGTTCGTAAGCATCCTTGCGCTGGTAATCCCAGGTGGGGGTCAGGAAGTCGTTGGGGTTCGCATAGGCATAGCCTACCGACCAGCCGGCGGAATTCGCATCGGTTGCACCGTTGACGTAGCAGCACTGGCCTTCGTCGTTGATGCCGTAGGTAACGCCCAGAACACCGTCGGTGTAGATGGTCGCGATCTCCGCATCCGTGTACAGCAGGTTCAGGACACGCATCGCAGCTTCCTTTTCCTTGCAGAAAGAGGTAACATGGAACAGATAGGTGTTGATGTTGCCGGTCGTGAGAAGTCTGTCGCCGACTTCAAAGCCGGTGATGTTCGCACCGTACTGCTGAGACATGTTGGCTTCGTAAATGGTGTTGGTCATGTTGTAGCCATAACCGGTGGTACCATAGGTGATCTTGTTCTGGAAGGACATCAGGGTCGGGTTGTTATTCGACATGGAGTCCGGAGAAATGATCTCTTTCTCTTTCCAGATCTTGACGTTGTCAAGGAAGTTTACAAAATACTCGGATTCATAGTAGTTGGTAACGGTGGTATCCTTGGTGCAGTCCATCAGGACGCCGCAGTAGTTGGTGTCGCCGAGGTAGTCGATTCCCTTCGGAACCCAGTACGGCTCGGTTGCGCCCGGAACGAAGTACTTATCCGGATTCTTTTCTTTCAGCTTGATCAGGACTTCGGTCATCTGGTCAACCGTATCAACGTTCTTCATTTCGATGCCTTCTGCCTCCGCTTCATAGCAAAGGAAGATGTTGGGAGAAGACCATGCGGTAAATGTCGGAATACCGTACATCACGCCGTTGACCTTGCCGCAGTCCAGAACGACCTGGTAGGGCTCATAGAGCTTCAGGATGTCCTGGCCGTCAGACTTCAGGAGATCGTCAAGCGGTGCAACCTGTCCGTTCGCTACGAGTTCGCCGATCGGCGCATACCAGAACGAATTCAGGATGTCCAGAGAATCGTCGCCGCCCGTAAGGAGCAGGTTCAGCTGGGTTCTCATGTCAGCAAAGCCGACCCATACGAATTCAATTTTAGCTCCCGCGCCTTTTTCAATCAGCTTGGCATTCAGCGCATCCTGCACTTCCTGAGCATGTGCCGGGGGTTCGCCGGTGAAGCTGGTCATGTTCAGACGAAGCGTCGGATAATTGCCGTCGTCTGCTGCCGGTGCCTGGGTATCGGCCTTGGTTTCGGTGTCAGCTTTGGTCTCGCCGGCGCCTTCTGTCGCCGCGGCTTCAGTGGTGGATCCGCTGTCGGCCTTATTGCAGGCTGCAAGGGCGAATACCATCGCAAGCGCGAGAACGAGTGCCAGTAATTTCTTCATTTCAATTTTCCTCCTCTTTGGAATTGTCAGTTACGGCAGTAATACCGTATCATCTCGACTGTGTCTCGATGAATGTACCCGTCAGATGCCGGTTTCCGCAGACGGAACCGTCATCTTCCCCGTTACTATATCAGAAAGGGCTCTGTAATTCCGTCGGTTTTCTGACGCCGGGTATCAGATCTCTGATTTCCGGCATCAGGGCCGCGACAGCAAATCCGGTAAAATCAGCCCTTTACAGATCCTAAGGTTACGCCCTTGACGAAGGACTTCTGGAAGAAGGGATATACCACCAGTACCGGCAGTACGCCGACGACCGCAAGCGCCATTCGTATACCGACGGACGGTATCTGCGAGGCATCCACATTGATGCCCTTTGCCACCTGCTGCTGAAGTACCGTGATACTGTCGAGAACGACTTTCATGTAGTTCTGGATACCGAAAAGATCGGTTCTCTTCTGGATATAGTACACACCGTTGGTCCAGTTGTTCCAGTAAGCGATGAAAGTCATCAGAGCCAGCGTGCCCATGATCGGCTTGCAGAGCGGGATAACGATCCTCAACAGACAGGTCATCTCGCTCGCGCCGTCAATGCGGCCGGCTTCGATGATTTCATCGGAAATGTTCGATGTGATGTAGGTTCTCATCATAATGACGTGGAACGCATTCATCAGCATGCCCGGAACGATCATTGCCCACAGCGTATCCTTGATGTGCAGCAGTCTCGTATAAACCATATAAGTCGGTACCAGACCGCCGTTGAACAGCATCGTAAAGAACAGGAAGAAGGAAATCGCATTCCTTCCGGGAAGGTCCTTTCTCGAAAGCGGGTAAGCATAGAAGGTCGTCATAATCAGGGAAGAGGTAACACCGATTCCCGCAATGATGATACTCATCAGATATGCCCTGCCGACGCCTGCCGATACAGCCCACAGATATTCATAGGTCTGGAAAGTGATTTTCTTCGGAATCAGCGAGTATCCGGATTCCAGAAGTACGGACTCGGGAGTGAAGGAACTCGCGATCAGGAGCCAGAAAGGAATAATGCAGCAGATCACAAGGAAGGCTACGAAGATATACTGTACAACGATAAATGCTTTGTTTTTTGTAATCATCTCTCTTTCCTCCTTCCCTTAGAACAGTGCGCTCTCTTTGTCGAGCTTCGAAACGACGGTGTTTGCCGTCACAACAAGGATGAAGCCGAGAACCGACTGGAACAGACCGGCAGCCGAAGAACGTCCGATGTTGTTCTGCTCCAAAAGTGCGCGGAACACGAAGGTGTCGATCGTCTGCGTGGTGCTGTACAGAAGGCCCGAGTGCATCGGGATCTGGTAGAACAGACCGAAGTCGGAGTAGCAGATACGGCCGATCGCAAGGATCATCAGGATGATGATCGTGCCCTTCATGCACGGAAGTGTCACATGCGTGATCTGTCTCCAGGTGCCGGCGCCGTCCACGACGGCTGCCTCATAGTATGTTTTGTCGATACCGATCAGCGTGGAGTAGTACAGGATTGAACTGTAGCCGAAGCTCATCCACAGATGTACGATCGTCAGGATGACCGGCCAGGGTTTCGGCACATTGTACCAGTTGACGCCCTTTGCTCCGAGAGGCTTCAGGATGGAGTTGTTGATGAAACCGTTCGAAGGATTCAGGAACGCGTACACGACGTAGGTCACGATAATGATCGATAAAAGATAAGGGATCAGGATCACAACCTGGCTGAAGTTCTTGAAGAACTTGTTTTTGATCGTATCCATCGCAATCGCCGTAACAAGCCCGAGAAGATTTCCGAGAATAATAAATACGATATTGTAGCCGATCGTATTGCGGAACATGATCCAGGCATCTTTGGTCGCGAAAAGATAGGTGAAATTGGAGAATCCGGCCCAGGGACTCTTCAGAATACCTACCGAGTAGTCTACCTTTTTAAATGCGATCACCAGGCCAAACAACGGGATGTAGTTGTTGATGATCAGGTAGATCGTTCCCGGGATCAGCATCAGATACAGCGGCCAGAATCTCAGGACTCTTTTCAGTGTGGTCTTTTTCTTCATCTTGCAGCCTTTCTCTCCCGACAGGAGACAATTCTCCCGCCGGTCGTTCTATCTTATGTGCACATTGTACAAAAACGGTTTCGCTTCTTCTATAAAGTTTCTGTTGTCGAATGTCAAAAGTCTGATACCTGAAAGCTGCCTTCGCGCATCAGAAATCCGATGCAGTATTTTCCGGCGGAAGAATAGATATGGCCGCAATTTCCCCAAATGTAATATAATGCGGTATATCTCCTGAAAGAAATTTCATGTGGTATTTTCTCCTGTAATAGTGTAGAATAGAATTAACATTTTTTAGAAAGGCTGTGCTGTCCGATGAAGAAGGAAGTATCAATCCATAAGCTGTTCTTTCTGATCATTTTCGTTGCGCTTCTTTTGCTGGCATCCGTATCAATCACCTATACGGTTTCTTCCTTCTCGTCCTACTCCGACCAGGTGCTCGAAAACAATGCAGTGTATCTGCAGAAGTATGCGGAAAAGCTGGACCAGCAGCTCTCACAGGTTCAGGCCCAGATCCAGGAGCAGGTCTACTCGGAAGTCCGGCTGACGCTGATCGTGACTCCGGGCAATCCGGATTCCAAGAGAATCCAGCTGAACTATCAGCTCCGGGAGCTGATTCACAGCTTTACGCCCTCGGACGGAATTACGCTTTTTTATGATGATATCCGGGAAAGCATGTATTTTTATAATGGCCGGAATCTCTCCGGCTCAGCGGATTTCAACCAGCAGCGGAATTTCTTTTCCCGCTTCAAAACCGAACGGCTTCAGACCGGAAACTACCTGTCCGATACCTGGTTTCCGCTAATCGACGGTGAAACCAGTTACCTGTGTTTAGTCAGCGGACGGAACCACGCGTTTCTCTGTCTGTTTATCAACCTTGCTTCCTATACCGAAAATGAACTGATTTTCTCTGATTCCGCCGAATCCGTGCTGATCGTCTGGTCCGGCGATGATGTGCTGGTCAATCAGGACGGCCTTCAGGAATACCGGATCAGTGTTTCGGACCTTCAGACGGATTCCGAGACTGTGAAGTCTTCTTTCCAGCACGGACGCCTCATCCAGTCAGTCAGCCTTCCCGGCTGCAATCTCGGGCTCAGCGTCATCACGCCGTCCCGCGCCATTTTCGAGCGCGAACGGCCGCAGATTATCTTCGCTTTTTCCATGGTGATCCTGATCGTGGCCATCATGATCATCTTTGGCCGAGTCGTCCGCAAGACCCTTCTCTTCCCGCTGCAGGAAATCGCCCAGTTCTCGGGCAGCCTGGAAGCAGGCAGGGAAATCATTGTCCCGGAAGAGAAATCCGCGATACGCGAGTACAATGAAATCCGTTCCGGCCTCGTACAGCTTCTTGACAAGCAGGCGGAACTTGAACAGGAACGTCTGACGAAAGAGCAGGCCCGGGAGCATGCGGCTCTGCAGTATTACCAGCTGCAGACCCGTTCGCATTTCTTCCTGAACTGCTTAAAGAGTCTTTACAACATGTCCGAAACTAATAAGATTCCGCAGATGCAGGCCATGATTCTTGCATTTTCAAACCATCTGCGGTATATTTTCCATGACAACCTGATGACGGTTTCGCTGGAATCCGAGCTTCGGGAAGTCAGCGATTACCATCGGATCATCCTCCTCGATTACAGCCGCATCTTCATCCTCACCCAGAATGTTCCGATTGAATTCATGAATGTCGAAGTTCCCCCGCTTCTTGTACAGACTTTCCTGGAGAACACCTACAAATACAACAGTAAAACCGGCGAACCTCTGGTCTTTGAAGTATCGGCGGAGAAAGAAGAACTGGACGGCAGTCCTTTCATGAAACTGACGCTTTCAGACAACGGAAACGGCTACAGCAAAGAGGTTCTCGAAAGGATCAACGAAGAGCTGACCGGTTCCTATGACCAGTTCAATGTCGGCATCAACAACCTGCGCCGCCGCCTTGCGATCCTGTACCACGGCGCGTGCCGCACGGAATTCACCAACAAACCTGAAGGCGGCGCCTGCGCAGTCATCTATATTCCGCTGCTTCCGGAAGGCGCCGAAACAGCCCCGGCTGGAAAAGGAGAAGCAGAATGAACCTCTTGATCGTCGACGACCAGCTGAGTGTGATCAGCGGTCTAAAGAACAGTATACATTTTAAGGAACTCGGGTTTGACGAAGTGCTTTCGGCGACAAGCGCCGAAGACGCGATGCAGGTTCTCGCAGAAAAGCCGGTCGAAGTAATGCTGACGGATATCGAGATGCCCGAGAAAAACGGTCTGCAGCTGAATGAAGAGGTACAGGCAAAATATCCGGACATTCTCCGTATCGTCCTGACCTCGCATGCGGTTTTTTCCTACGCGAAAGAATCCGTGCGCCTCGGCTGTTTTGACTATATTGTCCAGCCGGCGCCGGTTCCGGAGATCGAAGAAGTCCTGAAAAAAGCGGTCGATCATGTCAACCTCGTGTACAACAACCGCCGCATGAACGAGTACGGTGAGCTTTTCAACTCCCACCGTTCGGAATTCCTGCAGAATTCAATCCTGAAGCTGTATTCGGAAAATGAGCAGGAATTCGCGGAAGGAATAGAAATGCTCAACAGTTCCGGCTACCATATCCGCCCGGAAACCGTCACGCAGATGATCCTTCTCGACGTTTTCTCCTACTCCCAGAGCCTTCCTGTGCATCCGCAGCAGCGCGAAGTGATGGCCTCCCTCGACAAAGCGCTGAAGCTTCTCATAGAAGGCCGGATGGCGGCGGAGTACCTCGTGTCGATGACTGCAGACCGGAAATTTCTCGTGCTGATTTTCTCAAACAGCCCGGAAACCATGGATATCAGCGACCGCTTCCTTCTCGCACTGCACAACAGCCTGAAGCTGGACATTCACGACGAAGGCATCGCAGTTTATGTCACGCAGACTTTTCCCTTCCGTGAAATGAACGAAGTCAACAAAATTGTCCGCTACTATGTGCAGTACAATGTCGCGCATACGCCCGATATTTTCCTCGTCCGTGAAACCCAGGCCATCCGGAATTTTACAATTGAGCTTCCGGACTACCTGAAGCGCTGGAACATGATGCTCAATTCCGGCCAGTTCAACCTCCTGAAAAAAGACATCCAGAGCTGTATCGACAAGATCCGTGTCAGCGACCACCAGTACATGAACCTCTGCGACCTCCATCAGCAGCTGACGCAGCTCTTCTTCCGTCACTTCTACGAGAAGAAAATCAATATCATGGCGCTCTTTACGAACGACTATACCTATCAGGACTGCATGGCAAGCTTCGGATCCATCGAAGAATTCGAGCGGGCTGTCCAGTTCCTCCTGGCCGCGACCGATACAAAAGAAACCGTCAGCCGCGACTCGGATTATGTGGAAAAGGCCAAGACCTATATCGCGGAAAACAACAGCCAGATCCTGACGGTCCGCGACGTCTCTGACTATGTCCATCTGAATCCAGAATATTTCACCCGGCTCTTCAAAAAAGAAACCGGGCTCAATATCAAAAACTATATCATTGACTCCAAAATCGCTTCCGCAAAGGATATGCTGCTCTCGACCACCCTCCCCGTAAGCATGATCGCCCTTGAGCTTGGCTACAGCAACTTCTCCCACTTCACGCAGATGTTCCGGAAGGCCGAGGGAGTTACCCCCTCCGAGTACCGCGCAAAGATGACGTGAGGCGTCTTGTACGGACGGGACGCCAGACCCTATGATGCCTTCCGCCTCGGAGACGGTTCCAGGTCTCCCTGGCGGAAGGCATCATAGGGTCCGGCGCTTCTGTATACCGGCAGGCGGGTGAACCCGCTGACCGGGAACGGAAAAACTTTACCAGTGGATGTTGCTCTCCCGGATTTCCTTCAGATACTCCTCGCCGCGGTAGAGACGGTCCGTGAGGATGTCCTTAATAAGATCGGACATGCAGTAGGAAAGGTCCGCCATATGATCGGTCACGTAGACGACGCCATTGCAGGCCGAGACATACCGATTCAGGATATACTTTGCAAACCACTCGACGGAGATGAGAAGCTCGCCTTCGCGGTGCAGGGCCTCACAGTACATGCTGCGGAGCCTGTCGCCGATCTGGGCAAGAATCGACCCCCGGGCGAAACGGACTACCGTACCGCAGGGAAGGGTGATCTCGCAGGCGAGGCCGTCCGCATCAGTGCAAAACTCCGCGCCGGCCATTTCGGCGAGGAAGCGCACCGGAACGCAGAGATATTCGCCGCGGACCGCGACGCCGCCCTGCAGGCCGTGATATTTCCACTTCTGCCACTTCACCGGAGCGGCCGGAAGCTCACGCACTTCATTTTTATACCAGACTTTTTTGATGCCTTCGGCGAAGGCCGCGCCGATCTCGTCATCACGCGGAAGAAGCGCTTCCTTCTGCTCGATCACATCGCCCGCACGGCGTGTTCCCGCAAAGAGATAATCCCAGTAAACACAGGCTTCGTCCAGTGTCTGGCCGTGATCGCGGTTCTTGATATCGTCAAATACCACATCCGCCTTTTCCCCCTTAAAGAAAGCCATGTTGTGTTCGCCGTCAATCTTGATCTTCGGCAGCTCCTTGCAGCCGTTCACGAGAAGCCAGTAATAGCGGTCCTGACGGACGCCTTCCGCTTCGTATTCAATGCTCGGGCCCATGCCGTTCAGCTCCGGATGCGAGATCCAGACGCTCTTCGGACCGCCCTTATCCTGCAGCTGATTCTGGTCGTCGATGTAGCGGCCGATCCGTCCGCCGCCCGCAGAGAAGGCCGCGCCTGCAAGGATATGATCGAAATTCCGGGCGATCTGCATTGTCATGCCGCAGCCGTTCGACATGCCCTGCATGAAAATACGGTCGGAATCGATGTTGTATTTCTCCTTCATCTTCTCAATGACCGCGAAGATGAACTTGATGTCATTGTTTTCGTCGATCGGAACCGCCCTCGGTGTCGGAACGCCGTC
>CACYBV010000170.1 GCA_902772745.1 uncultured Eubacteriales bacterium | reverse complement strand
CCACAGTATGATTCTGTGCTTCTCTGCCTCTGTTTGTGCTTTATGTTTCCCTGCTTTCCATTTATCTCCATGCGCTTCTGTGTACAGATGCGCGGGAACAGAAGCTGCCATGGAACGCTTCAGCCTCTGCCTGATCTTCCTATGTCTTTAGACAATGCTGAAGATCCGAAAAGCATCCGGCTCCTTTTTGCAGTTTTCATTATCCTCTTGTGCTTTTCTCCTTTTTCGGGTAGAATAAGAACGGTTTGGAGGACAGAGAAAATGATACTCGCACTGAGTCATATTACGAAGGCTTTTCTTGAAGATATCGTAATTAAGGACGCCACATTCCATATCGAAGATCATGAGCGGGCCGCGCTTGTCGGAAACAACGGTGCCGGCAAAACCACGCTTTTTCGGATCATATCGGGAGCAATGGAGCCGGACAGCGGCGATCTGGTATTTGCAAAAGACCGGACCATGGGCTACCTTTCGCAGCATACGGAGCTTCTTTCCGACCGCACCGTGTTCGATGAAGTAATGAGCATCCGCCGGGATCTTCTGGATCTTGAGCAGGGCATGCGGGAACTGGAGCGCTTAATCAGCGGCGCAAAAGGAGAAGAACTCGAAGCGCTCGTAAAAAGGCACAGCGCGATGCAGGACCGCTTCGATGAGGAAAACGGCTATGCGCTCGAAAGCGAAGTTACGGGCGTGCTTCGGGGCCTCGGCTTTACGGAGCGCGAATTCGGCCTTCCTGTACAGGCGCTCTCCGGCGGAGAGAAAACCCGGATTGCCCTCGGAAAGCTCCTCCTTCTGAAGCCGGATCTTTTGCTTCTCGACGAGCCGACGAACCACCTGGACATCAATGCGACGGCCTGGCTGGAAACTTATCTCCAGGGCTATCCGGGCGCGGTCTTTATCATCTCCCACGACCGGTATTTTCTCGACAAACTGGTATCCAAAGTCATCGACCTCACCCAGGGCGTCTGCTACTCCTACAGCGGCAATTATACTGCTTTCACGGGGAAAAAGAAAGCCGTCTGGGAGGCAAAACTCAGGGAATATGAGAAACAGCAGCGCGAAATCCGCCGTCAGGAAGCCATCATTGAACGTTTCCGCCGCTACAATACCGAAGAATACTATGTCAAGGCGAAAAGCCGTGAAAAGCTTCTGTCTCATATGGAACGGATCGAAAAGCCGACAGAGGAAGACAATGAAATGAAGCTCCGCCTCGTTCCGAATGTCCTCTCCGGGAACGACGTGCTGTCGATCCGGGGACTCGGGAAAGGTTTCGGATCCCGAACGCTTTTTTCGGACGCGAATATCGAAATCAGGCGCGGCGAGCGCGTTGCCGTCATCGGCGACAACGGAACAGGAAAATCCACGCTCCTGAAGCTGATCATGGGCAGGGAGGAACCGGACAGCGGCGAAATCGAAACCGGGGCAAAGGTGTTTATCGGATACTTTGACCAGGAGCATCAGACTCTTTCTCCGGAGAAGACGCTTTTCAGCGAAATCTCCGACGAATATCCGCTGATGAACAACACCGCGATCCGAAACATGCTCGCAGCCTTCCTTTTTACCGGTGACGACGTGTACAAGCTGGTCGGTGATCTTTCCGGCGGTGAGCAGGGACGGCTTTCTTTGGCGAAAATCATGCTGTCCGACGTCAATTTCCTGATCCTCGACGAGCCCACGAACCATCTCGATATGACCAGCAAGGAAATTCTGGAGAATGCACTCGTTTCCTATGAGGGAACGCTTCTCTACGTTTCGCACGACCGCTATTTCATCAACGCCACGGCAACCAGGATCATCGAGCTCTATCACCGGAAATTCCTGATCTATCCCGGGAATTATGATTACTATCTCGAGAAAAAAGACCTGATGCACGCGCTCGCCGATCAGGACATGGACAGGCAGGAAGCGGGGAAAAAGGAAGGAAAGGAACTTTTCCTGCAGAAAAAGGCCGAGGAAGCCCGGAAAAGGAAAAGCGAGAATGACATCCGGAAACTGGAGGACGAAATTTCCGCAATCGAAGAAAAAATCCGCGCGATCGACGATGCATTTTCGCGTCCGGAAAATGCGACAGACAGTAAAAAGCTCACTGAATTAACACAGGACCGGAAGAACTTGTCCGACTTATTAGATCAGAAATATCTCTTATGGGAGCAGCTCGTTTAAACGATTTGTCTAATAAAAGCAATGAATTTTGTTGATTATTCAGGTATTGTGCAAAAAGAATCTTTATGATAAAATTGGAAAAAGTTTTATCATGGGGTCATGTATCAGCAGTATCATGCATGATGAATCAAACGGTTAAGGAGACGCTCTGCCGATGCTTACGATTGGATTACATGCGGACAATGAAAAAAAGATACTTCTTGAAAATTTCTGTATTGCCTACAAGCACATTCTGGAAAATTACAGGCTGATCGCGACACAGGCTACGGCGCAGCACATCCGTCTCGCAACGGGGCTCAATGTTGTGGAGCTTCTGGCGGGCGGTTTAGGCGGCGACCGTCAGCTGGAAACCGCGATCATGAATGAGGAAATCGATCTCCTGTTTACATTTGAGCGCGTCTCGCTGGACAATTTCCACGAACCTGCGGATCACAATGCGCTGATCCGTCTCTGCGATTTCTATTCGATCCCGGTCGCGACCAATATCCCGACAGCGGAATGCCTGATCAGCGCGCTGTACCGCGGAAATCTCGACTGGCGGGAAGAGATGAAACACTGATCCCTTTTGTCATCTGACGAATCCTTTCCATACAGAAAGCGGCAGGCTCGAAAACCTGCCGCTTTTCATATGCCCGGCTCAATTATTTAACTCTCCTGTCTCGAAAGCTTTTCTGCCTGATCGCTGGCCGTCAGACGGTCTATGAGTTCTTCTATATCTCCGTTCATGATGCTCTCGATCCGGTACAGGCTCAGGTTAATCCGATGGTCCGTCACACGTCCCTGCGGAAAATTATAGGTGCGGATTTTTTCCGAACGGTCTCCCGACCCGATCTGGGACCTGCGCTCCTGACGGTCGGACTCCTGTTTTTTCTGGAGTTCCAGATCATACAGCCGCGCTCTTAATACCCGGAGCGCTTTATCCTTGTTTTTCAGCTGCGATTTCTCGTCCTGGCAGGAAATTACGATGCCCGTCGGGATATGTGTCAGCCGCACCGCCGAGTCCGTCGTATTGACGCTCTGCCCGCCGTGTCCGGTCGATCGGAAAACATCGAAGCGCACATCATTCATATCGATTGTGATATCCACATCCTCTGCCTCGGGCATGATCGCAACCGTACAGGTTGAGGTATGGATCCGCCCTCCGGACTCGGTTTTTGGAATCCGCTGCACGCGGTGTACGCCGGATTCATATTTCAGCCGGGAATATGCACCTTTTCCGGAGATCATCCCGACGACCTTGCTGAACCCGCCGATCCCGGATTCATTCACATCGATTGTCTCCACCTTCCAGCGGTTCTTTTCCGCAAAGCGCGTGTACATCCGGTAAATATCCGCCGCAAAAAGCGCCGCTTCCTCTCCGCCCGCGCCGGCGCGGACCTCAATGAAAATGTTCTTGTCGTCGTTCGGGTCCTTCGGCAGAAGGAGGATCCGAAGCTCTCTCGAAATCTTTTCAAGACGTTCGCCGGCTTCTTCGATCTCCTCCTTGAAAAGCTCACGCATTTCCGGATCCTTTTCCGACTCAAGCATTTCGCGGGCTTCTTTTTCGTCCGCTGCGGCCTGTTTCCAGACTTTATAGCCTTCGACAATCGGCTGCAGATCGGCCTGTTCCTTCCGAAGCGCCTGATAGCGTTTCGGACTGAAAGCCGCATCCGGCGCCTGAAGTTCTTCTGTTATTTCCTCAAAATGCCGAAGGATGTCTTCCAGTCTGTCAAACATGTTCCGTCACACTCCAAAATTCTGATAAATGCCCCGGACTACCCGGTCCTTTCCAGAAAGGTCCGGATAAACGCGGATCTCTGAAAACCCTCTCAGGGAAAGAAGCGCCGATACCGCTGCGGCCTGTTCAGAACCGATTTCAAAATACAGTTTTCCGCCCGGCTTCAGGTAATCGGGCGCGTCTTTTATAATGCGCCGGTAAAACAGGAGCCCGTCCGCACCGCCAAAAAGCGCCGTCTCCGGGTCGTAATCCCGCACCTCCGGTTCCAAAAAGTCTCTCTCCGATTCTGCGATATACGGCGGATTGCTGACAATCAGATCATATCGGTTTTCTTTTTCCAGGGCCAACGCCGAAAACAGATCCCCTTCGAAAAGCCGGATTTCGGCGCCAAGATTTTCCGCGTTTTTTTTCGCAGTTTCCAGCGCTTCCCGTGAGATATCCGTTGCGTCAACCCGCCCGTATCCCCCTTCAATCTTCAGCACAGCCGCAATGCAGCCTGACCCGGTGCCAAGGTCGAGAACGGCGGTTTCCTCCGGCCGGTCCCGGTTTTCCGTCAGCACTGTATGTACGAGGATTTCCGTATCGTAACGCGGAATCAGCACGGATCTGCCGACGGAGAATTCATAGCTGTAAAAATACGCTTTTCCGGTCAGATACTGCAGCGGAACCCGTTCCGAGCGTTTCCTGACCAGCATGCGGTATGACGCTTCCGAAGAAACACCGAGTTCCCCGCCGCCTTCCGAGCCGGAAGCTGCAAGAAGATACTCCGTGAGGCTCCAGCCCATCACGAACATCATGAGTTCCCGCGCGTCGAATGCGGCTTCCTCGATTCCGGCTTTCCGAAGCATTTCTTCGGCGTTCCTTACCGCCTCATGAATTGTCACCGAAATTTTCCTCCAGGAACTTCCGCCAGTCAAAAACCGATTCGACCGCCTGAATCGCCACCTCAACCATATCCGGCTCCGGCTCCCTTGTCGTCAGCGCCTGCATCCACATGCCCGGACGCGACAGGATCCAGGTAAGCCGGTTGTCAAAACGTCCGTTCAGCCGGAGAAGTTCATAGGACAGCCCGGCGACGACGGGGATCAGCGCGAGTCTTGAAAGCATCCGAAGCGGCAGGTATTCAATGCGGATAAAGATAAAAAGGATAATCGAAATCAGCATGACAAACAGAAGGAAGGATGTCCCGCACCGCCTGTGTTCCTTGGAGCTTTTCATTACGTTTTCGACGGTCAGCGGAAGCCCGGACTCGATGCAGTTGATGCATTTATGCTCTGATCCGTGATACATGTACACGCGCCGGATGTCCTTCATCAGGGAAATCAGCAAAACATAGGCGATAAAAATCACCAGACGGATCACGCCTTCCAGAACAGCAATCAGGACCGGGGAAGAAATCCAGGTCCGAAGGAGGTTTGAAAGGAAGGTCGGGAGTACAACGAACAGTCCGACTGCAAAAACCACGGCAATAATCACGGTAATCACCGTTTCGGCTTTGGAAAGGCCTGCGGATTTTCCTTTCTTCACGCGATCTTCCGGTTCCTCGCTCTTTTCCTCTTTCTTTTTCCTGTCGGAACTGCCGTCATCCGCAAATGATGCGGACCAGCTCAGGGTATCCATCCCAAGGGAAAGCGAATCGACAAAAGCGAAAATTCCGCGGATAAAGGGCCATTTTGCCCATTTGTGTCTGTCGGAAAAGCTCACGTGCTTTTCTTTTTTCACCGCGATTTCCCCGTCGGGTTTCCGGACTGCCACTGCGTAGTCCTGATCGTTTTTCATCATGATTCCTTCAAGAACGGCCTGACCGCCGATACCGGAATATTTCATGTTAATTTGTCTCCATATATTTTTCCCCGAGCCGGATGAGATCCAAAAAAAGGCTCCCTTCGGTTGCCCGGGATGACAGAAAGCGAGGTGTCATGCCTGGAGAAGCGAAGCGCACTCAGGGCATCCCTCCGGATCACAAAAGAAAAGCAGCCACGAAAGCCCCAAAATATCGGAGCTTCCGTGGCTGCTTTACACCGGTTCCTATTTGCCCTGAACGCCGTACTTCTTGTTGAAGCGCTCGATACGTCCGCGTGCGGAAACCGCTCTCTGCTGACCCGTGTAGAACGGATGGCATTTCGCGCAGGTTTCAACGTGGATCTCTTTTTTGGTGGATCCGGTCATAAAGGTATTCCCGCAGTTGCAGGTAACCTTGCATTCGTAATACTTCGGATGGATTCCTTCTTTCATTTCATTCACCTCTTCTTTTGCCGCTGGTTTCCGAACAGCGGCGATATTTCCAAACTGCGATATCATACCACAGCTTTTTGGAAAAAGCAAGCACTTTTTACATCAATCTGTTCATGACATCCGCGTAGACCGACTGGGCATTGTCTTTCCAGTGCCCGGCGATGACGCGAGCGAGATCATCTGTCGGAACCGTCAGGTTGATTTCGAATACCACTGCATTCCCTTCGCGGACTTCGCAGTGCACCTGCCAGTCGAAATTCTCAGTCTTATGATAGTCCGCAATCACACCGGTCTCATTCCGCAGCTGGAACTTGTTCTCGCTGATGAACTCGTCCATATCGGTCCGTACGCCCTCAGGAATATCGCGTTTGAAATAATATTGCGCCTCCTCTCCTTCCCGCGTCAGCTCATAGCGCTGGACGGAACGTACCTCATCTTTTTTGATGAGATTCGCTTCGAGGAGCTCAGAGACTGTGCTCGAAAAGACAAAGAAATTCGTATACCCTTTCTGCTCGAAAAAGGTCCAGAGCTGCGGGTTTGAAAGCGGGAAGTTTACCTTCTTCAGCATGTAAAGGATCATCAGTTTGTAAAGGGTCGAGGGCTCTGTCATGGCTTTTCTCCTTGTCTTTTAGCGGTGTTTCTGTACTGCCTGGTCCCTATGGACGGCTGCTGCGCCTTAAGCGCAGTCTTTTTTCGGGCCGCCGTCTTCCTTTCATCCCCGGTTTTTACGCCGTCCTGAAACGCTTTGACAAAGAACGTTTTTTCGGCTAAAATGAGTATATCAGATAAAGAAGCTTATTCAAACTGAATTATACAATAAACCAGACGGAAAAGGAAGTACTTTTATGGAAATCGAGCGCAAATTTCTGATAACGAAGCTCCCTGAAAATCTCGAGGAGTACCCTTCGTATGAAATCGAACAGGCTTATCTCAATAATAAACCGGTCCTTAGGATCCGAAAATCCGGCGACCGGTTTATCCTGACGATGAAAAGCGGCGGGTTCATGGCTCATGAAGAATACGAGCTTCCGCTGGATGAAGAAGCCTACATTCATCTCCTTGAGAAGGCCGACGGGCGCATCATCACAAAGAGGCGTTATAAAATTCCCTGCGGAAGGCTCACAATCGAACTGGACGTCTTTTCCGGCTGTATGGAAGGACTCATTATGGCCGAAGTGGAGTTTCCGGACCTTCCTGATGCGGAATCCTTTGTCCCGCCCGAATGGTTCGGGAATGAAGTCACCGAAGACCCCCGTTATCACAATGTCTTTATGGCTTACGGAGGAACGGATCCTTCATAAGCAGCCGTTCCTCATAGATTTCATAGAGGAATTCGACGTCTTCGTCCGAAGGGTCTTCCCTTCTGTAGCAGGCTTCCTTGATGATCCTCTGCATTCCGGCAAGACGTTCCGGCTCAATATCCGGGAACAGCGCCAGAACTTCCCCCGTTCCGGAATCCGGACAGAATCTGAGTCCCGTCCTCCCCGCCTGCCTGCGGATCCTTTCGTAAATCCTGCGGCAGGCTTTTTTGCTGCCGTCCTTTTTCAGTTTCTCAAGCGGTACGATATGATACCGAAGGTACAGGACAGCCGCAATCAGCACGGCGGCAGCCAGCACCGAAATCAGCACCGGGAAGAACCAGTCCGGCAGCCGGAAAGGTTCTTTTTCCGGGTTCGCGGGATTCATGGGATTCGCCGCTCCCCCGCCCTCCCGGTCCGAAGGATCAGCGGCCGGATTCACGGATTCCTGCGTTTCAGTCCCGTCAGTCGCATCGTAATCCTGCACCGCAGCCTCCGTACTCGCAGAGGGGTCTTCGCTGACAGGGGGCAGAGTTTCCTGTACGGTCTCCTCATCTTCCTCCGAAGACAGCGTGAATGAGCTCTGGCCGTTCTCTTCTTCACTTTCGCGGCTCAGTGTCATTTCAACCGGATACCAGCCAAAGCCGCGGATATAGACTTCCGTCCAGGCGTGTGCGTCCTTATCGGAAATTTCCACGCGCTCCCCTG
The DNA here is from genome assembly GCA_902772745.1 of uncultured Eubacteriales bacterium. Lineage (GTDB taxonomy): Bacteria > Bacillota > Clostridia > Lachnospirales > Lachnospiraceae > UBA1267. The sequence goes on along the minus strand of CACYBV010000170.1, from coordinate 973 downwards.
CCATCGCCGGCGGCACGAGGTAGCCTTCGACATAGCGGCAGGGAATCCCGAGTTCCCGAAGGAGCACCGTTCCCGCAGACGCAAAATGCACGCAGTAGCCGGAATCTTTCCCGAACAGGAAATCCTCGACAAAGTCCGTGTTTTCCGAAGTCTTTCCGGGATTCAGCGAATATGCTTTCTGCGCCCAGAGGTATTTCTGCACCGCCGATACCGCCTTCTCATATTCCGTCGCCTGAGGATCGATATGGAATTCCTGGGCGATTTCCCGGGCAAGGTCGCGGACCCTCGGGGAAGCGCCGGATTCCAGGTTCACGGACACCGCGTAATCCTCGTAATTCCGTACACAGTCCTCCAGGAGGCGCATATGGATTTCCGCGCCTTCACTTCCGTTCACGATATATTCGGTGTAGGGACTCTGAAGGATTTCCTCCTCGGTGACGCTGATATTCCAGCGGTCATGAAGGATCGTGATCATGTCCTGCAGACTCTCATATCCCGGAAGCGGCGTTCCCGACTGCTGCGTAATGCCCTGAAGATACTGCTTTGACCGGGCGTTTTCGAGCGCTTCGTGAAGGGAATTCACCGAAGCCGTCTGGAAAACCGCCTTTTCCTTTCCGCCGTCGGTCATATAAAGGTCCGAAACAAACGACGCCGATGAAAGGTTCTGCGACTCGCCGCCGGTAACGAAATACGGCAGATAGACATAATCGTCCCGGTCATCATTTTCCGACACGGAGACAAGGTTTTCCGCATTCGCATCGTGCCGGTAAGTCCCCGAATACAGGGCGTTGACATAGAGGAAGGGATTGCGGAAATTCGGGTCGTCGGGGTCTACGGATCCCGTATAGACATCGGTAAAGCGGATGGATTCCGGCATCATCGATTCGTCGATCCCGGCGCCGTCAATCTCCCATGCGTCTCCTGTATACCGCATGCCGGTAAAACCGCGAAGGTACATCGGTTCCGTCCGGTT
>CACYBV010000169.1 GCA_902772745.1 uncultured Eubacteriales bacterium | reverse complement strand
TTTGATGACAATCTCCACCTAGTCCGCGTCGTACTTTTTCCGCATAAAGGCAGAGATCTTCATCTGCTGTTCCGTTGTCGGCGGAACAAGGCAGCGGATCTCTACGCGAAGAGGTTCCCTGAGAAGCTCTTCTGTATTCTCAAAAGTCTGTTCAAAATCCATAGGAATCACCTGTTCGAAAAGGTCTGCCGATCGAAAAGCCTGTTTTTCGGATCAGCTGTTCTCCTCCGCCACGCGGATAAATTCGTCATAAAGCGCGCGGTTTTCGGCTTCGCCGGCCGTCTCCTTCATCAGCTTCTGCGTCGCTTCGATTACAAGTTCGCCGATTTCGTTCTGCGCGGATTCCAGAATATGGTCCTTCCGCTCTTCCGCTTCACGCTCCGCATTCGCAATGATTTCCTGCGCCTTTTCCTTGGCGGCATCCAGATATTCCTTCGCCTGATCTGCGGCGTCCTGCTCCGCCGTGAGACGGAGCTCCTGGATTTCCTCATTGGCCTCAGCGATTTTCTTCTCGTATTCCGCCTTCAGAAGAGCATTCTCTTCCGCCGCTTTCTCATTCTCCTCTTTGGCCTTTTTGAAGCGCTCCTCGCGTTCCTTCATGAATTTCCGAACCGGCTTGAAAAGAATCAGCGAGAGTCCTCCGGCCAGTATCACAAAATTCAGCATATGCAGAAGGAGCTGCACAAAATCAATGTTGAGTGGCATTTTTATACCTCACAAATAGGCAGTAATAACCATGGAACACCTCATCCGTCGGCTTTGCGGCCGGATGAAAAGCCCCCTTACAATACGAATATAATCAGGATCGCAACGATCAAAGCATAAATAATCGCGGTCTCGATAAACACCATGCCAAGCATCATCGAGGAATTGATCTGGCCTGCCACTTCCGGCTGCCGTGCCATCGATTCGGTGGATTTCGCAACCGCAAGGCCCATCGCAAGCGCACCTGCAGCCGCCGCAAGCGCCACAACCACCGCAGCCGCAATCGCTTTCGTACCGATCGCGTTATCCGCTGCCGGCTCTTCCTGTTCCTGGGTCGCTATCAGCATTCCTCCTTCTTCCGCTTTCGCCGGAACCTTAAAGCTGAAAGCCATTACCGCTGCGATAACTACAGCAAATACCAGTGCCAGAATTCTTGTTTTCTTCATCTTTTCTTTCCTTTCTTTCTCCTGCTTTCCCTGAGGCCGCCGGATATCGGCGGCAGCCGTTTTCAGGCCGAAGGCCTAAGCTTTCATTGAAGCGGACTGATGAAATATTACCAATTTCTATTTCTTTTTCTTTTCCTTTTTCGGTTTCGGCGGCTCCACCGCTTCCCCGTAGAACACGGAAGCCAGCGTCGCCAGAACGTATGTCTGAATGATCGCATGCAGCAGCGTGAACAGCACGCCGACGACCACCGGAAGAACAAAGCTCAGCTTCACCGAATAATACACAAGCTCCGTCACAAGAAGTCCCGACAGCAGCGCGCCGAACAGACGGAAGCTCATGGAAATCGGCAGCGAAAAGTCCTTCATCACCCGGAGTCCGCCTTTCGGTCCATTTGCGACAATGCCCGAAACCAGGATCATCCCGAAGGTTGTAAAGCCCATCGCGATCGCTGCGTTGATATCCGCGATCGGCGCCGGAAGCGCCATCGAATGTCCCGCGGCCGTCATCCACTGTACGCCGAACAGCTCGAAAATCGTGCTGAAGAAAATATACACGCCCGCGCTGAAAATGTAGGCCGCGATGAAATTCGTCCGGTGATGGCTGTTGCCTTTCGCCATGTCCCAGAAAAACTCGACAAGCTTTTCGATCACCGACTGGAACTTTCCCGGAACATCCTTGAATTTCGGGATCGCGAACACCCGGATCAGGACTGCGAGAAGCAGAAGCCCCGCCGTCACGAGATACGCGGAAATCACGGCCGGATTCACCGAAAGCCCGAAGAAATTCATCTTGTTCAGGTCGTGCAGCACGCCGTCCTTCATGACTTCCTTGATGCTCTCCGTCTCCTTGGGCGGAAGCCCCAGAATCAGGATCAGCGCCAGGATCACGAGGATCAGAGCGACCCAGATGATCAGAAAGAGCTTTTTTCCCTTCGACATTTTCTCTTTCATCTGATTTGTTTCCTTTTTATGTATTACTGCAGGATCGCAGTGTGATATTTTATTATACACGATGGAGAAGTGATTTGCAAGGAGATTAGTGCGGATTATAAAAAGATACCCGCCATTAAGGACACCTCAATGGCGGGCGTTTTCTGACGACTGATACAATTAATGTATATCGTTCAAATCATTAATGTTTAGTTTTAATACGCGTTCTCATAGAACCGGTGCAGGAACGTTACAACCTGGCTTCTCTGACACTTGTCATTGACACCAAACCTGGATGTCCCGGGATAACCGGTTGTAATATCATTCTCCACCGCCCAGAGCACTGCATTGTAATAGAACCCCGTCTCGTCGACATCTGAGAATGCATTTGTTCCGGAAACCTCAGGAGATCCGGCTGCACGATACAGGAAGGTAACAAACTGAGCTCTGGTACAGACATCATCGACACCAAACTTGCTCGTGCCTGCATAGCCGCTTGTAATGCCGTTTTCTGCTGCCCATGCAACTGCATTATAATAGAACGCGCCTTCCACTACATCCGAGAAAGTTGTGCCGGTGGCGGTTACTTCAGGCTCACCAAACAGGCGGTACAGGAAGGTCACTGCCTGTGCTCTTGTACA
>CACYBV010000168.1 GCA_902772745.1 uncultured Eubacteriales bacterium | reverse complement strand
TTGTCCGTATTCTCAGGATTGTCCGGATTGCCGGTGTCTTCCGTATTGTCCGTATTTTCCGTACTGTCCGTACTCTCAGTCTCTGTCTGTTCTTCCGGCTCCGTTGACTCCGATTCGCTTTCTGTTTCGTCCGTTTCTGTTCCTGATGAATTCGTTTCGCTTTCCGACTCGTCCGTGCTGCTGTCACTTTCTGAGTGAGGCTCCGTCTGCGTCGGCTGCGTCGGTTTCACCTTCTCTGTAATCGTCACAGTCACCTTGAGATCCGCCTGATTCACAACCTCAAATCCCAGAGCTTCACCGTTTTGCCGGTTGACATATACAGGAAGTTCATATTCGCCTTCTGTCAGATCAGTGACATCAATGCCGAAAGTCACCTCGTCGAAATTCAGGCGATTCAGTTCGATCATGGATCCGGAAACTCTTGCGGGCGGCAGCTCGCCGGTAATCCGGTATTCATAGGATTCGTCGTCCGCACCCCTCATGCCGATCCTGTCGGTACTGACAGCGATGTCCACCTGGTCCTGGATCACTTCGAATTCCACCGTTGCGGCTGCTGTCGTCGTTTCCGCCGCCGTTCCCGTATCCGTGCAGATGATCACATCGTCCGGAAGAAATTGCGTCAGATCGATTTCAAAGGTGTGTGTTGTATTCATCCCGCTGACGTTCAGCATGGAAGCGGGAATCGTGATATCGCCCACGCCGGATACAGTGTCCGTGACGCCTTTCACAATGATTGTCCCGGGTGAGAGTACGGTTTTCTTAACGCCGAATCCATATGCAGGCGTGCCGCTGGTCTGCGAATTGTCCAATAAAACACTGACGGTCTTTTTCTGACTGAGTGTCACCTTCATGTAAACCGAATCATAGCTCAGAGAAAGCGCCTCGTCGGCATTTCGGATTTCGTCGCCGTTGTTATCGTACATTTTGACCGAGAAACCGACCGCGTTCCCGTCTTCGTCTTTTACGGTCTCTTTTTCACAGGGCGCCATCGAATTCAGTACACTAAGGTCAACCGAAGCCCTGACAGAGTCGACATTGCCGACTTTTTCTTTCAGTCCCCTGACCGTGATGACCGGAGAGAACTCATAGTCTTCCAGTGCAATGCCGTCCTGGAGTTCGCCTGTCGGCATCAGGCCGATGTCGGTGAAGGTTTTTTCCTGGTACGCTCCCATCACGACCTTGACAGTCGGATCATTGTTTTTGTTCTGCCAGTTGATCGCGATATTATTCGGGTCTGTCCCCGCAGCCTTCTCAACTTTGTAATAAATAAGCGTCGTGATCGTATCCGGGTCATTGTCAAGGTCGCCGTGGAAATCCGTAAGGTCCGCTTTCGCGGTGAAGAAATGGCTCTTCACATTGTTCTTCTGGCTTTTTTTCACATAAACCGTTACCGGGACCGAATCCTCCCAGCTGATCACAGTGAGTTTACTGTCTGTTTTCAGTTTTGTTTCATTCAGATATTCGATTTTGACCTGAACTTCCGTGGTCACCATCGGGTCCTGTGCGTTCGAGATAACCGCCCATATAATGATACCGAGGAAAACCGCCGCAATTTTCCATCCGATATTCGTGGTAAAGAAGCGTTTAATCCTGTTTTTCATTTTTACGCCTCCATGTCCAACGTTTAATTTTTGCACCGATCGTGTTCTGCGGCTTTGACACGGTACGGATGTCGAAAAGGGCATCCCTTAAGCGGTCCTGGCGGATATTTCTTGTAAGAGCGCCGTCGAGCGCGAGAGAAATCGCTCCGGTTTCCTCCGACACGATAATTGTGATCGCGTCCGAAACCTCGGAAATCCCGAGGCCGGCGCGGTGCCTTGTGCCCAGTTCCTTGCTGATTTCCATGTTCTGCGAGAGCGGCAGGTAGCAGGTTGCCGCCGTGATCCGGTTATTCCGGATAATCACCGCCCCGTCATGCAGCGGCGTATTTTTCTCGAAAATCTGCTCGAGCATGCTCGACGAGATCACGGCATCCGTGCGAATGCCGGTTTCAATATACTCTGTCAGGGTGATTGTCCGCTCAACGACGATAAGCGCGCCGGTTTTATTGGATGAGAGCACCTCGGCAGCGCGCACCAGAGCGTCGATGGATTCGGCGGTCAGGCCGGTTTTGGGTTCGGTCGAAGCCGAAATGATTCCGGAAACGAGGTTCCGGTTTCCGAGCTGCTCCAGCGCTTTTCGGAGCTCCGGCTGCAGCACGATGATTGCCGCAAGAAGGATCGACGGCGCCATTCTCTCGAAAACAAACACAATGTTGTCAAGATGCGTCAGCTTCGCGATGGCATAGGCAGCCAGGAGCACCGCAGCGCCCTTGAGAAGGGTCCAGGCCTTGGTTCTCTTGATCCATACTATGAGATAATAGGCGGCGATGGCGAAGATGATCATCTCGATCACCCCGCTGACGCTGACATTCAGGATCAGGTTCCCGATCGTCAGCGTGCCTCCGTTGAAGGTAATAAAGTCTTTCACCCGGTTTCCCCCTTTTCCTCAGAAGAAGCATTGGTACCGGTAATGCTTTCAATTTTCTTTTCCGCGGCGCCGAGGGAAATTTTCGGAACCGCCTTGACATAGTAATAATATTCGTCGTCTTCAAACTGCACCTGTTCGGTCCGGTTGTAGTCGACGCCGATGACAAAGCTGATGATAATAAAGCTGAATACCACTGCCAGCACTGCACCGGTAAGAAGCCGTGTAATCGTAATCCCGGCCGATGTAAAATAATTCCCGAGAAGGATCCCGATCATATACAGGACACCTCCGCCGACAGCCGCAATCAGCGGCGCGTAGCTGATCCTTGACCGGCGCACAAGGCATATAAGAAGCAGCGAAACCGTCAGCATCATCAGGATCAGCAGGAATTTCTGGTTTGTCACGAGGTCATTCAGAAGGAGGTTTACGCGTCCCCCGAGAGTCAGGCTTCCCGACGTCGACGAGAGGATGCTCGCATCCTTTTTCACGACGATGATCAACGCATACAGAATCACCGCGAATACAAC
>CACYBV010000167.1 GCA_902772745.1 uncultured Eubacteriales bacterium | reverse complement strand
GGAGGTACCGGATGGCTGTGGAAAAACTGAAAATCCCGCCGAAGCGGTACCGAAAAGAGACTTCCGTCGTCTCTGCCCGCCTGCCGAAGGATATGATCGACGATCTGGACCGCATCGCTGATGAAACCGGCCGGAACCGCAACGAGATCATCTCGCTCTGCCTGGAGTACGCCCTGGAACATCTGGAGGAGGGAGAAGATAAAACATGAAAATCCATGCTCAAAAATCCTTCAGTAACGAGCTCTTCTGGTGGATCAACATCATCTTTTTCGGGATCCTCGGCGTGCTGATGGTTCTTTTCCTGGATTCGGGCGCCGCCCTCCGTGCGCTCTGTGAAAAAATCCTTGCACGGCAGAGCTCAGGCGCTTCAGGGCGTTTCACTGGCACCGGACTTCTTGAACTGCTCCTTCTATACGGGAAATGCTTCATCTGGTCCTATGAACTTGTATTCTGTCTCGCCTTTCTGCTGCGCGGAAGTCTGTCCGGACTGAAATCCGCTTTTGCGATTGCGGTATCCTTTGAAGCAGTCCTGCTTCTTGTGCAGTTTTTCTTCTTTCTTCACGGGAGCTTTCTCCCCGGAAACCTGGCGGCGATCCTGCTCGGGGATCTCCTCTCCGCCGCCGTCATCCTGATTCATGAAAGGGCACTGATATGACAAAGAAACCGAAAAAAATTCCGAAAAATGTCCGCAGACACCTTCCGGAAATCATCCTGCTCCTTGCAGTCTTTCTCGTTTTCTTTATTGTCTTTTCCCTGCGCCAGGAGGAACTTCTCAAAAGCCTCAGAAGCGCCCTCGCCGACGCCGCTGATTCCGAGCTTCTCAGCCGTCTGAATGCGGCACCGCTTATGACCCGGCTTTCCGGGAATCCGTGACGAAACCGCAGCGCCGCTTTACTGCATAAAAGCTCATGGCCCGATCATCCTTCCCTCCCGGAGACGGTTCCAGGTCTCCTCGGGAGAAGAATGATCGGGCCATGAGCTTTGAATATCGTGCGGCGGCACAATACTGTGCCGGACTCATCGTTAACCGGCGAAGGCCATCCCGTCGAACAGTTCGTAGATATCGATGCCGTTTACTGTGGTCTCGTGCTTTTCGGTATCATACCTGATCTGAAGGACGATACGCGTTCCGTCCTCCGTATAGAACAGCACGCTCTCATCTTCACGGTTCGCACCGCAGATTGTAATCTGATCCCCTGCCGAAAGCTTATAACTTCCCAGAGTTTCATTTTCCCCGTTCACGATATCGGCCTCAATATCCTTCCGGAGCGTCAGGATATGATTGCCGTCGGCCCGGTACCAGTACTCCAGGGGGACAGGCATGCCGCCTTCACCCACTTCATAATGACGGACAGCGGTATAGCTGCTCAGGTAATGCATCGGTGTACCCATCGAGATCCGCCGGGGATCCGTTGCCAGTTCCTTTGTCATGACGCCTCTGCTGCGGTTCTCGTCATACTCGCCCTCGTATTCAGTAAATCCGCCGACAAATTCATCGACTTCTCCCGTATACACCGGAGCTTCCGCATTCATATCAAACAGTGCAGTCGCCGCGTAACCATTGTAGTCATTTCCCACGACGTACAGATAATCTCCGTATGAAGCGGTATGCATCAGGTAGAGACCGCCGATGGAATCCCCGGAAATATCGCATTTCTCCGTTTTGTCATCCACCGCGACCGTAAGTCCGCTGAACCAGTAATGTTCTTCATCGGTCCACGACGGACTGACGCTCAGCATCCTCCCGTCAGACAGCATATAAGCTTCATCCGAATCCTGAGGAATACTAACGATATAATTCTCCGGAACATTCAGCGCGCGTTCCGTAAACAGTTCCTCGTTCCCCGAAAACAGGATATCGATCCGGAAGCTCGGGAACGCGTTCGGAAGCACATCGCCGGAATCAAAGAAGAAGGTCATGCGGTCATATCCCATGATAAACAGCATATATTCCGGATCGACATCCTCGAAGAAATAATCCACCTCCGAAAACGCGTCCTCATTGTCGTCCGTGATCTTCCGGATATACTCCTCCACCTCTTCCCGAAGAAGACGAATCAGCCCCTCCTCATCGGACACAAAATCCGGGAAGCCCAGTTCTTCGCCCGATGCAGCATCCAGACTGACCGTTTTCGTCTCCCGGAAAGGCCGCGCCGCCCCGACGTAGAAAGTATCGTTTTCCGCCGCAAAACTCAGGACGCTGCTGTCCGAACGCCCTAAAGTCAGCACAGAACTGTAGGAACTGTACTGACCGTTTTCCATGCTCTGTGCCGCCTGAAGCAGGTCCTCGTGAAGCATTTCAAAGAAATTATCGCTGTCCTGTTTTCTGCTCTCCAGCGTTTCCAGAAGCTCCGGATACAGAAGAAGCGACTCATCATGCATCAGGCTGATGTTTTCCATATTCATCCGGCACAGCGAGCGGTAGTTCCCGTCTTCGTCCTGCGTCGAATCATAGCGGCTTGTCTGATACAGGAGAAGAGGCAGCGCTACCGGTTTCTCCGCCTGAACGGGTTCCTGTTCCGTTTCGGTTTCGGTTTCTGTCTCCGTTTCGGTCTCTGTTTCCGTTTCAGTCTCCCCGGATGTTTCCGTTTCACTTTCGGTTTCTTCGGAAAATTCTTCGGAGTATGTTTCTGTTTCGGCTTCCGACATGCTTTCGGTTTCCCCGGCCGTCTCCGAAGCTTCCTCACTTACATCAGGCGTCTCCGAACTCATCCCGTCCGATTTTGAAACTTCTTCGGAAGTCGCAACCCCCGTTTCCGATGATTCGCTGACCGATTCCGAGTAAGACCAGCTGCTTCTTAACGGGTTTATATCCCCGGGTTTTCCGCCCGTACAGCTGCAAAGAAGCAGTACAGACAGCAGTATGGCAGTCACTGAACCAAGCTGTTTTTTCATCGCAGAATCCTCCTTCATCCTTCCGAAAGCCATCTGCTTTTCAAATTTCCTATCTCC
>CACYBV010000166.1 GCA_902772745.1 uncultured Eubacteriales bacterium | reverse complement strand
TCATCGAGTCGATCGTTACCGCGATCCCGTGCGGAATCTCATCCGACAGGAGCCTGAGCGCCTTTTCCCGGATCATCTCGGCAACGATCTCCCGCATCGGCTGATCGGTCACCATGTCCTCATCGTAGAAGTACGGGCCGTAAGGCAGCAGCTCGTAAATCGCCTGCAGCACCTTGTCGGTCCGGATTGAGCGGAGCGCCGAAACCGTGATGACGCGCTCGAAATCATAGAGTTCCGAGTAGGCTTCCACTGTCTCCCGGACCCGATCCTCCGTTACGGTATCGATCTGGTTCACAACAAGGATCACCGGCTTTTTCGCCCGGAGAAGAAGCGCCGCGATTTCCTTTTCGCCTTCGCCGACCTTCGGTTCCGGACGTACGAGCCAGATCAGGACATCCGCCTCGTAGGTCGTCTTCACTGCAATGTCGAGCATATACTCGCCGAGTTTGTTTTTGGCTTTGACGATGCCCGGAGTATCCAGGAAAACGACCTGGCCGCGCTCGTCCGTATAGATTGTACGGATGCGCGAGCGCGTCGTCTGCGGCTTATTCGCGGTGATCGCGATTTTCTGACCGATCAGATGGTTCATCAGTGTGGATTTTCCGACATTCGGCCGTCCGAGAATCGTGACAAAGCCGGATTTCTGTTTATTCATAATACTGTCTTTTCCTGTGCTTCTGAAATTTCAGTCAGTCTTTCTTGTGAGAAAACTTTGCGTCAACCCGGAGAATGTCGTATAATTCCGGGCAGATACTGAAGCGCACACGAAGCGCTTCCGAGGCATGGGAGGCGAATTCCATCTCTTCTCCCTGTCCGTTCCTGATTTCCATGACTTCCGTCTCAATATTTTCGCCCGAAGGCTTCATGATTTCGATCCGGTCCCCGCGGCCGAACTTGTTTTTCTGTATAAGCTTCGTAAAGCCCTTTTCATCCGTCTCTCCCGCCGTTCCGAGATAAACGTAGTTGCGGACATAGGTGCTTTCCGTATAAATCTGGGCATCCGGTCCCGGCTTTCCGAAGTAAAATCCGGTCGTATATTCCCGGAAGGTGCACTTTGCGATCTCTTCCCGGTAACGGCCGAGGTTTTCGCGGTATTTTTCCGGGCTTTCGCAGTAATCGTCGACCGCGTTCCGGTAAGTCCGGGCTGTCGCAGCCACATAGAGTGCCGTCTTCATGCGGCCTTCGATCTTCAGCGAATCGATGCCCGCCGCTAAAAGTTCCGGTATGTGATCGATCATGCAGAGGTCTTTGGAATTGAAAATATAAGTCCCGCGTTCGTTTTCCGTGACCGGGAAATACTCGCCGGGCCGGGTTTCCTCGACGAGGCTGTATTTCCAGCGGCAGGGATGCGTACAGGCGCCGCGGTTTGCGTCTCTGCCGGTCAGAAAATTGGACAGCAGGCAGCGGCCCGAATACGAGATGCACATCGCACCGTGAACAAAGCACTCCAGCTCCAGGTCCCCGGGCACCCGGTCCCGGATCTCACGGATTTCAGAAAGCGAGAGTTCTCTCCCGAGCACGATTCTCTTGGCGCCGAGCTGATGCCAGAAATTGCAGGTTTCATAGTTTACATTATTCGCCTGCGTGGAAATATGCAGCTCCGTTTTTGGAAGGATTCTTTTTGCGAGCATGAACATCCCCGGATCGGAAATGAGAAGCGCATCGGGTTCGACCGCGCGAAGCTCCGTGAAATAATCCTCCGCTTCCCGGATATCCTGATTATGAGCAAGGATATTCGCGGTAATATAGACTTTCACGCCTCGTTCGTGCGCAAAACGCACGCCTTCCTTAAGCTCCGGGATCCTCGCATTTTTTGCGCTTTCCCGCAGGGAAAACGCCTCTCCGCCGATATAAACCGCGTCCGCGCCGTAGATTACGGCTTCTTTCAGCAAATCAAGAGACCCCGCCGGGATCAGAAGTTCCGGTTTTTTCATCATTCTTTCTTCCTTGTTACCGCTGCGCCGTCACCGACAGGCACCAGCATCGTCGTAAGTCCCGGATCCGTATACAAGGCGTCCAGGTATTCCCGCATTCTTTTGTGAATCGTCCGGTCGCGGCGTGTCACGGCGAAGCGGGATTCGAGGATTTCCCCATCCTGCAGGATGTTGTCGGAGATCAGAAGGCCCCCCGGCCTGAGAATCCGCTTCACTTCGGGAAGCCAGTGAATATACTGGCCTTTCGCGGCATCCATAAACACAAGGTCATAAGGTCCGGTAAGTGTCGGAAGCAGCTCTGAGACATCGCCCTCGATCAGGCGGATCCGTTCGAGCGCCCCTGCCCGTTCAAAGTTTTTCTTCGCTTCCCCGATCCGCGGCGGCCAGTTTTCGATCGTATCAACCGTCCCCGGTTCGGGCATGGACTGAAGCATTAAGAGCGCCGAATATCCGACGGCCGTTCCCAGTTCGAGCACATGCTGAGGCTTCAGAAGCTCCGTAAAAAAGGAAAGAAGCTGCCCGGTTTCCGGCCGGATGACCGGTACGCCCTGATCCTCTGCTTCCTTCCTGATCCGATCCAACAATTCATTTTTCGGCCGCTCGAGCGACCGGATAAATCCTGAAATTCTCTCTTCCGTCATGCCCTGTCCTGCTGCCGTATCTACTGCCCGGCCTGCTGTTTCAGATATTCCTGATTCAGGAATTTAATGATCTCCTTGGAGCTGTTTTTGCTGTATACCGTATATTTCCCGGGTGCGATTTTGCACCTGTAGATTTTGGACTGCGCGAAAAAAGCCGCCGCCGAACGGATCACCCCGGCTTTTTTCAACTCCATTCCGACCTCCAGGGTACTCTCCCCGGACCGGATTGTGATCTCATATGTGATCATTTCCGAACGGGAGTCCGTCATCGGGTCATCCGTAAAAACAAGACGGCCGAAGCGGTAACTGACAAAAGCCAGAAAAACGCCGAAAACGAGCAGGAAGACCGCAAGCGCGATCTTCAGAAAATGGCGGATTTCCTCTTTGTCCTTTTTTTTGCGGGTAGGCGCCATAAGTTCAGTCCACTTCCATAATGATCGGCAGAATCACCGGGCTTCTTTTCATCAGCCGCCAGAAATACCCCCCGAGATCCTCACGGACCTGGTTCTTGATCCGCGCCCAGTCCAGATAACGCGAATCCTCCTTTGCATAATCGATCGCCTCAAGGCAGATCCTTCTGGCTTCTTCCATGAGTCCTTCCGCTTCGCGCACATAAACAAAACCGCGCGAAACAATGTCCGGACCAGCGGCAAGCTCTCCGCTTTCTCTTGAAAAAGTCATCGCGATGACAATAATGCCGTCCAAAGAAAGGTTCTGCCGGTCGCGCAGCACGATATTTCCGACATCACCGATGCCGAGCCCGTCCACCATAATGCCGCCGTGCTGTACGGATCCGGTAATCCGCGCCGTTTCCGTCGACAGGGAAAGCACGTCACCGGAATTCAGCATGAAGACATTTTCCTTGGGAATCCCGAGGTCCTTTGCGATCTGTGCATTGGCCATGCGGTGGCGGTATTCGCCGTGCACGGGGATTGCGTACTGCGGGCGCACCAGGGAATAGATCAGCTTCAGTTCTTCCTGGCAGGCGTGGCCGGATACATGGGTTTCACGGTTGATGATCGCCGCGCCCTGGATCGAGAGTTCATTTACAACCTTTGAAACCGCGCGCTCATTGCCGGGAATCGGAGTCGAACTGAAAATCACGACATCCGATGGCGTAATTGTAATCCTTTTATGCTGCCCGGCTGCAACGCGTGAGAGCGCGGCCATCGCCTCGCCCTGGGAACCGGTCATGATGATGACCGTCTTTTCGTCCGGATAGTCCTTGAGGCTTTCCGTGTCGATCAGGGTTCCTTCCGGGATCCTAAGATACTCGAGATCCGCGGCAAGCTGGAAAATCCCGACCATAGAACGGCCTTCGATTGCGACTTTCCTTCCGGCTTTCGTGGCGGCGTTGATGATCTGCTGCACGCGGTCGACGTTTGACGCAAAAGTCGCCACCAGAATCCGGCTGTTCGGGTATTCCTGGAATGCTTTGTCGAAAGTTTCGCCGACCGAACGCTCCGTCGGCGTAAAGCCGGGCCGGATGGCGTTCGTGGAATCCGACAGAAGCGCCAGGCAGCCTTTTTTCCCGATCTCCGCAAGCCGCGGAAGATCCACCATGGTACCAAAAACCGGCGTATAATCAATCTTGAAGTCGCCGGTATGCAGGATGGTTCCCGCCGGAGACTGGATCGCAAGCATCGCGGAATCCGCGATACTGTGGTTGGAGCGGATGAATTCCACCTTGAAATCCCCGGCTTCCACGATGTCGCCGTAACGCACAATGTGCCGTTCCACGACATCGCTCATCTCGTGTTCCTCAAGCTTCCCGTCGATGATCGCCATCGTAAGCCTTGTGGCATAAAGCGGGACCGAAAGTTCCCGGAGGACATAGGGAAGCGCCCCGATATGATCCTCATGTCCGTGCGTGATGAAAAAGCCCTTCACGCGCTCCCGGTTCTCCCTGAGGAAAGTAATATCCGGAACGACGAGGTCCACGCCGAGCATTTCGGTCGACGGGAAAGCGAGCCCGCAGTCCACAACCACGATGCTCTCCCGGTACTCGAAAGCCGTGATATTCATGCCGATCTGTTCGAGGCCGCCAAGCGGCACGATATTCACGATCCGTTCCGAAGTATTATCATAATAATTTTTCTTCTTCGTCTGTGACAATGGTTACTCCTATAATTCTATATCGGTATCTGAAAGAAGTTCCGCGAAAATCTTCTGAAGCGCCGAAAGGATTTCTTCATCCTCCACCATCTCATAGGCTGCTTCCCGGTCTTCCGGAGCGGATGTATCCTTCAGGATATAGGCATCGGCCTCTTCCTCTTCCGAATCCGTCACCAGAAGATAATTGGTTCCGTTGACCCTGGTCTCTTCAATCACATAAAACAGCACTTCGCCTTCGTCGGTTTCAAATACAATCTTTTCTTCCATCATTCTTTATTACTCCTGCGGATCGATGACATCTGCCTTCTGTTTATATTCTTTCAGCTGGTTCAGGTAGTCCTGAAGAATCAGGCCCGCCGCGATCCGGTCAATCACTTTTTTGCGCTCTTCTCTCGGAACACCGCTCTCGTAAAGGATCTCATCCGCTTCGACACTCGTCAGCCGTTCATCCATGAGATGCACCGGAAGGCCCGTACGCTTCTTCAGCATCTCTCCGAAATCTTCCGCAAGGAAAGCGCGTTCGCCCTTCTCTCCCGACATCATCACCGGAAGTCCAAGGACAATTTCCGAGACCTGATACTCCGCGATCAGTTCTTCAATCCGCCTTAATGTCGCGCGCAGCTTGTTTTCGCTGCTTCTTCCGATTGTCTCCAGCGCCCGGGCAGTAAGAAGCAGGGGGTCGCTTACCGCAACACCCACCGTCTTCTCGCCGTAGTCGAGACCCATGATCCTCATAGCGCCGTCTTGATATAATGCTCCACCAGTTCCGTAAGGAGTTCGTCCCGCTCCGCTTTCATGATCAGCGAGCGCGCATTCTGGTAATTTGTTATATAGGTCGGGTCGCCCGACATGATATAGCCGACGATCTGTGTGACAGGATTGTATCCTTTCTCCCTGAGGGCAGCATAGACCTGTTTCAGCACATCTGAAGCATCCATACGATCCTGCATTTCATAACCGTTCATTCCGGGAAGCCGGATAAACTGT
>CACYBV010000165.1 GCA_902772745.1 uncultured Eubacteriales bacterium | reverse complement strand
GTAGTAGCCGGCAGATCTGTCATAAATGGTGGTGAAAGTGTTGTCCGGTTTCAGAATCGCGGACTCTTTGATCTTATCGCCGTACCATGTGGTCAGCTGAACAATGTTTGCGATACCGATCATGTTGTCGCCGCCGTCCCAGTCGGGCCAGAGGGTGAAGGGGTAAGCCGGATCGCCGGCATCGTTCGTCGGGAATTTCTCATGGATCTCTTCAAGCACATCCAGAAGCTTGTCAAGGTCTGTGATTTCGGGCTCGCCGATTGCCTTGTACTGGTCCCAGCGGAGCCAGATCGAAGAATAAACATTCTCACCGGAAATGGTTACCGGGGAAGTATCGGTCATCTGAGCGGGGATGCCGTAGTATACGCCGTCGCCCTTGCCGAGACCCTGATTGTAGTTGTCGATCTGGAGCATGTAAGGCTGAAGATTTTCCATAGTAGGAATCTTGTCAGTGATCTCACGGATCAGGCCATTCTCAAGGCAGTCCAGGAACTGGCCTTTGTCCAGAATCACGATGTCGCCGAGGTTTCCCGTAGCAGATCTGGTCTGGAAGATCTGGTCACCCGCAACCTGCGGAGCGATGATGTTCAGTTCCAGATTGAAACGGTCCTTGATGACCTTTGCGAACCATCCGGTCTGTATGCCGTGGAAGTTTGCCGCAGCATCGTAGATCTCGATGGTCATCAGCTCACCGACGTCTTCGCCGCCGGCGGGTTCTGTTTCCTGCTGGCCCTCGGTCGCAGCCTCGGTTGCACCTTCAGTCGCCTTTTCAGTCGCGGCCTCGGTTGCCTTTTCGGTTGCGGCTTCGGTTCCCGGAGCAGCTGTCGTGCCGTCAGCGGGTTTCTGTGTGCAGCCCGCAAGAAGCGAAAGCATTACCGCAGCAGCAAGAATACATGCCAGGATTTTCTTCATAATCATTCCTCCTTTTTATTATTCACACAACATTTTTCGCTGTGCAGAATACAGAATAAACGGGGCTTACGGGAATCAGCCCTTAACTGCGCCGATCATAATGCCTGAGGTGAAATACCGCTGGAAGAACGGATACACGAGGATGATCGGCAGCACGACGATGATCGTGACAGTCATGCGGATCGAAGTCTGGGTCTGGGAGTGTGCGAGACTGGCCGCGATCGACTCCGTCGACATCTGGCTGTTGATGATTGCCTTGAGGGAGTTCGCCTGCGTGATGTACTGGTACAGCACAAACTGCAGGGTGTAGAGCTTCGGATCCGTAACAAGGATCAGTGTATCCTGAAAGGCGTTCCACTGTCCCACCGCCGCGAAAACCGCGACCGTCGCGAGGATCGGCTTGATGATCGGCAGGATCACCCGCAGGAAGATCGTCAGCGTTCCCGCGCCGTCGATTTCCGCCGCCTCCTGCAAAGCTTTCGGCGTGGATTCGACGAAGGTCTTGCAGAGGATGATATTAAACGGCTGCACCACAAGCGGGAAGATATACCCCCAGAAGTTGTTCGTAAGGTGCAGGTTCATCATCGTCAGGTACCAGGGAATGATGCCTGCGTTGAAATACATGGTCGCAACAACGAGCCGGTACCAGAGCTTCCTGTGCCAGAGCGTCTCCCGGGTGAACATGAACCCTAAGAACGCTGCGGTGATAACGGTCAGCGCCGCGCCGATGACGGTTCTTCCGACGGAGATCAGGGCCGCCCGAGCCAGTCCGTTGATCTTCCCGACCGCGATAAAGTTGCTGAAGTGCGGCTCAATCGGGTAGAACAGAACCTTGCCCCTGGCGGAGAGGTCGTTGTTGCTGATCGAATTGATCAGGATATAATAAAACGGATAAACACAGACAAAGGCGAACAGCGCATAGACGAAATAGGTGATGACCATCATGATGATCTCGGGAACGCCGCGCTTATAATGGACACCGTTTGATGCATGCAGTTTTTTATTCTTTCCGAATGCCATCTTATGTCCCTCCTTTAAATGAAGCCTTCACCGCGGACCGCTTTGCTGATTCCGTTCGTGGTGAAAAGAAGGACCATACTGACGAAAGTCTTCAGCATACTGACTGCAGTCGAGATCGAGTAGCCGCCGGAGCCCATGGCCATGTTGTAAACGTACAGGTCCAGCACTTCGATCGTGGACTTGTTGAAGGAGTTCGAGAACACATAGTACTGTTCCATGCCGTTCGAAAGGAAGTTCGCGAGGTTGATCATCAGGAGAACGAAGTAAGTCGGCAGAAGGCTCGGTACTGTGATGCGCCAGATTACCTGCCAGCGGGAGGCCCCGTCCACCCTTGCGGCTTCCGTCAGCTGTTCGTCGATGCCGGAAATCGCCGCAAGGTACATGATCGCCGCCCATCCGGCGTTCTTCCAGGTCAGCCACAGCCACATTTTGAACCAGATGGCTTTGCTGGACTGCAGGAACATGATCGGTTTTGAAATCGCGCCGGTATCCATCAGGATCGAGTTGATCGCGCCGGTGGAGTTGAACACCGAGTAGGCGATCGCGTACACAAGAACCCAGGAAATGAAATTCGGCAGCGTCGTAACAGTCTGTACGAATTTCTTGAAAGGCACGCACTTGATTTCGTTAAGGAAAACCGCGAAAATCATCGGGAACCAGGAGAATCCGAGACTGAGTCCGCTCATTGCGAAGGTGTTTCTCAGAATCCGGAGGATCTCCTTCCGTTTGACGCTGTTGTTGACAATGTCCGTAAACCATTTCAGGCCGACAAACGTGGATTTCGCAAGCGGCCTCGGCGGCTTGTAGTCAAAGAATGCGTAAATCCATCCGTAAAGCGGATAGTACGAAAACACCAGAACAAGCAGGATGAAAGGAAGGATCATCAGAAATTCCCTTAATCCTCTCCTTTTTCTTTTGTTTTTCAGCATCTTCGGCCTCCATTTAGTTAATCGTTTTACTTGTTAAGTCTTTTTTACTACAAAAACGACGGTTTTGTCAACAGAAAATAAGTGAAAAAGCAAATTTTGTATAATTTCAACATTCAGATAAAACGAGATTTGTGCACTACATACAAAGAAATGTGCAGGTTTGAATTATGTAAATCCTTAAACCAAAACCGCGGCTTATACGCTTCCAGGGAGCGAAAAGCCGCGGTTTTTCTATATATTCCGTTTTTTGTAAAATCGATTTACCTGTTCTGTCTGCCGTTTTTTACCTGAAGCCGAAGCCCGCAAACTGCAGATGCCCCATCCCATGATACTCAAAATACAGAGCGGACAAGCCGTCGGGAACTGCAATCTTCGCTGTCGTCAGGTGCCAGACATTCGCGTATTCGATCGGAATCGAGCCGATCACCGGGCCGTCCCAGCTGAGCTTCAGGTTGATCTGTCCCTTCGCATAACCCTTGGTGCAGACAGAGATTTCCGTCACGTCCCTGAAATCGAAGTACTTATAACCGACGTTCGCACCGGAACGAAGGTTTGCGGTATAGGCGTAGGTTTCGTCACCGTCGCCGCCCTCCTGCGTCACTT